>NZ_CVTT01000035.1:0-65000 GCF_900006605.1 Pseudomonas sp. 58 R 3
GGCCTGGCGCTGGTGGCCGAGCCGCTGCCCGCGGCGGATACATCCTGCGACACGCTGGTGATCGCCGGCGGCTGGGGCGTGTACGGCGCCGCCGAAGACCCCGCGTTGGTGCAGTGGGTGCGCGAAAAGGCCAGGCACACACGGCGCATGACGTCGGTGTGCACCGGGGCTTTTTTGCTCGCCGCCAGCGGCCTGCTCGACGGCTGCCGTGTGGCCACCCACTGGACCCGCTGTGAAGAACTGGCGCGCAAGTTTCCCGCGCTGACGGTGGAGTCCAACCCGATCTTTATCCAGCAAGGTGCGGTGTGGACCTCCGCGGGCGTCACCGCCGGCATCGACCTGTGCCTGGCCCTGGTGGAAGAAGACCTCGGCCGCGCCGTCGCCCTGGAAGTGGCGCGGCATTTGGTGGTGTTCCTTAAACGCCCGGGCGGGCAATCACAATTCAGCGCAACCTTGTCGCTGCAAAAGGGCGACAGCCGCTTTGCCGACTTGCATGCCTGGATGGCCGACAACCTCACCCTGGACCTGAGCATCGCCACCCTGGCCGCCCAGGCCGGCATGAGCGAGCGCAGTTTTGTGCGCCACTACCGCACCGAAACCGGCCAGACCCCGGCCCGCGCCGTCGAATTGATTCGCGTGGAAACGGCGCGGCGGCAGTTGGCCGACAGCACTGCATCGATCAAACGCATTGCGGTGCAATGCGGTTTTGGCTGTGAGGAAACCCTGCGGCGCAGCTTTCTGCGGGCCCTGGATGTCACGCCTCAGGCCTACCGGGAGCGCTTCTGCCAACCGGTTTGAATGAAAACGTACAGCGTTGAACCAAGGTGCTATTTTGGCGGCAGTACCCCGTGCAGCGACTTGCGTCCCTCTTCCCTCCGCCCCCGGCGTGACCTGCCCCATGAAGCCATTGCCTGCGATCAACGCCAATCCCCTGCGGGACGATTGCGCGAGCGAGCCCATTCACATTCCAGGGACCATCCAACCCCACGGGTTGTTGTTAACGCTGAGCGAACCGGCGTTGGTGGTGCTGCAAGCCAGTACTAACCTCAATGCAGCCTTGGGGCTGGGGCCTGGAACCTTGACCGGGAAGGCCTTGGCCAGCCTCGTTGGCGATGCGGCGTTGGCCGGCATTCGGTTGGCGCTGGCAGACCTGGATGCGGATGAAGATGAACTGCATCAGGTGACGCTCAATGGCGAGTTGTTTGATGCGTTATTGCACCGCCATCAAGGCCTGTTATTGCTCGAGTTGGAGCGCTCCGTGACGCCCCGGCATGCGGCCCAGATGCACGTGGCCCGAACCTTGCGCCGCCTGCAGTCGGCCAAGAGCCTCGATGGGCTCTACCAGACCTGCGTCACCGAGATTCGCGCCCTGACCGGCTATGACCGGGTTACCCTGTATCGCTTCGAGCAGGAGGGCCACGGCAAAGTCATCGGCGAATCCCTCAGCGACGGTATGCAGCCGTACCTGGGGCTGTGTTTCCCTGCCTCGGACATCCCGCCCCAAGCCCGCGAACTCTACCGGCTGAACTGGATTCGGGTGATTCCCGACGCCGAGTACCTGCCGGTGCCGATCCTGCCGGCCCTGCGCCCGGACACCGGTCAAGCCCTGGACCTCAGCTTTGCGGTGCTGCGCAGCGTTTCCCCGGTTCACTGTCGCTATCTGAAAAATATGGGCGTGCGTTCGTCGATGAGCATTTCCCTGCTCAAGGACGATCAGCTCTGGGGGCTGATTACCTGCGGTCACCGTGAACCCTTGCGCGTGCCCCATGAGTTACGCACCGCCTGTATCAGCATCGGCCAGCTGTTGTCGATGCAGATCACGTTGCTTCAGGAACAGGAGGCGCGTCGTCAGCAGCAGGAAAAAACCGGCATGATCGACAGGTTGGTCGCCGCCATGGCGGCGCAAACGTGCGATGTACTGGAGAGCCTGTTGCCGCACGCCGACACCTTGCTGAGCCTGACAGCCGCCGAGGGGCTGGCCATTCTGGTGGAGGAGCGCCTGCATCGCTTTGGCGTTTGCCCCAGCGAGGCTGACATTCGCGCGCTGTACCCGTGGATTCAGCAGCAAGGTAAAGGCGTGGTCGCCAGCCACCAATTGTCCGCCGACTTCCCGCCGGCTGCCGCCTGCCAGGCCTTCGCCAGCGGCTTATTAGCCTTGCGACTGCCCAAGCCTACGGACAACGCAGTGATGTGGTTCCGCCCTGAGGTCAAAACCACCGTGCAGTGGAGTGGCGAACCGATCAAACACAGCGAGGCGGGTGCGGCGGCGTTAAGCCCGCGTCAGTCATTTGCCCTATGGAAACAGCAGGTCGACGGCAAGGCGCTGCAATGGTCGGCCTCGGAGTTACAGGCCGTGGAGAGCCTGCGCCGTAACGCCCTGGAGCATGACCTGGCGCGCCAGGTACAGCGCGAGCATGCAGCCGTGCGGGCGCGGGATGAGCTGGTGGCGGTGGTTTCCCATGACCTGCGCAGCCCGCTGACGATCCTGCTGATGCAATGCGGCATGATGCACAAGATGATGCCCGCCGACGACACCAAAGCCACCCTTCGCTTGAACACCGCGATTCAAACCATGCAAACCGCGACCGCGCGTATGAACACGTTGCTGACGGACTTGATCGACCTTTCCCGCATTGAAGCGGGGCGCTACCAGGTCGCCTTGCAAGCGGTGGACGTGGCGCCCACGCTCGAGCAGCTCGGGTTGATGTGGCACCCGCTGGCAGCGGCCAAGGGCGTCAACCTCACGTGGCGGACCCAGCCAGGGCTGTGCGTGCAGGCCGACCCTGAGCGTCTGTTCCAAGTGTTTTCAAACCTGCTGAGTAATGCCCTGAAGTTCACTGGCCTGGGCGGGGCGATCGAGGTGATCGCTCAGGCAGCAGGCGACGATGTGCTGTTTCGCGTGTGTGACAATGGCGCCGGTATCGGCGCGGCGCAGTTGCCCTGCATCTTCGAGCGCTACTGGACGTCCCGCGAGGGCAACCCCAATGGCAGCGGCCTGGGCTTGTATATCTGCCATGGCATCGTCCAAGCCCACGGCGGCTCGCTTTGGGCAGAAAGCGTGGTGGGGCAGGGCAGTGTCTTCAGCTTCAGGATCGCGGCGGCGCTCTCAGGTTCTGTCGAGTAGTTCAAACAGCGCCTCAAGGGTCACCTGCGGCGCTTCCTGGAACACATTGTGGCCAACCCCCGGCAACACCTGACGCCGATACACGCCGCTGAAGCATGCCACATCGTCGTCCTCGAGCGGGGCCGGGCCGACGCCATCATCGGCGCCGCACAGCGAGATGCTCGGCACCGAAATCGGCGGCTGCAGCGCCAGTGCCTGCTCGATGGCTTCCAGCGCCGGGTCGCCGGGGGCGTACATGAAGCGATGGCGATAGGAGTGAATGACCACCTCGACAAAATCCGGGTTATCAAACGACGGCGCGGTCTTGGCGTAGAGGCTCGGCCCTGCGGCCCAGGTCGGCGACCACAGCGTCCACAGCAGTTCGCACAGCTCGCGGCGATTGGCGGTCAAGCCGTCCACGCCACGCTGGGTGTGAAAGTAGAACTGATACCACAGGCGATGCTCTGTGTCGGGCGCGCGCGGCTTGAGTGAATGGGCGATGTCCTGAATGTTGTAGCCATCTCCCGTCACCAACCCACGTACGCGCTCGGGCCACAGCGCGGCGACGATACACGCGGCGCGGCCACCCCAGTCAAAACCCGCCAACGTGGCTTGCGGGATGTGCAGGGCATCCATGAAATCCAGCAAATCCTTGGCCAACGCCGCCTGTTGGCCGGAGCGCATGACCTGCGCATTGATAAACCGCGTCGGGCCATAGCCGCGCAGGTAGGGCACCAGCACACGGTAGCCACGCTCGGCCAGCACCGGCGCGATGTCATCGTAGCCACGCGGGTCATAGGGGAAACCGTGCAGCAGGATAATCGGCGCACCGCCTTCGGGGCCGTGGGCTTCATAGGCCACGTCGAGCATGGAGGTGCGCACGTAGAGCAGTGGGGCGAGTGGGGTCATGACGGTCTTCTCGTAGCTGGCCAAAAGTGAAAAACTTTAGTCGAACGCTGTGACGGGAGATCGAACGATCGAAGGCAATATTCTGACTTGTCTGGACACTCGCGCACCAATAATCCCAGTGCTGTCAGGTCATGCCGCTGGCCATTCCAGAATCCGGCCTCTCGCAATGTGCCTTCGGTTTTAAAACCCAGGCGTTTCAATAGCGCTAGCGAAGCAGAGTTTTGCGGATGCACCATCGCTTCTACCCGATGCAACTGCATATGCTCAAAGCCCCAATCAAGCATGGCCTGCAAGGCTTCGCGCATCAAACCTCGCCCGCGAGCAGCAGGTGCCAGTTCGCAGGACAAAGCGCAGCTGTTCCAGGCGCGGTTCCACCTGAACAGGCCACAACTGCCGATCAATGTGCCTTGGTGTTCAAGGCCCCAGCGGGTGCCTGGGTTGGGGTGAGTGCGCCACTGGGCGAAGGTGTCGATAAGGGCTTCGGCCTGGGCGAGGTCAGTCATGGGGTCGGCGCCGAACCAGCGCATGCTCGCGGCATCGGCGTGGATGGCGAACAGCGCGGGGGCGTCGGTGACTTGCAGTTCTCGCAGGCGCAGGCGTGGGGTTGCGAGGGTAGGAAATCCGCTCATGGCGCCAGTGTCGCGACAACCGGATCGCGATCAACGATTTTGACTAAAGGATGCCGCTCCACCTCTACCTCCATGTTTTGCGCACAACCCAACGACGGGTCTGGCCATTGTGCCCAGCCCGCCTCAGGGTTGCCACACGGTCTTTACCCCACTGAGCTTGCGGTCCAGAAAAGTCGCCGCGCTGATCAGCGCCAAGTGGCTCAGCGCCTGGGGCGTATTGCCCAGGTGACGGGCCTGGCTGTCGAATTCTTCGGCGTACAGGCCCAGCGGGTTGGCGTAGCGCAGCAGTTGTTCGAATTCCAGGTGGGCTTTCTCCACCTGGCCGGCGCGGGCCAGGCATTCGACGTACCAGAACGAGCAGGCCGTAAAGGCGCCTTCGGTACCTTGCAGGCCGTCGATCTGGCTGTCGTCGTTGCGGTAGCGATAGACCATGCCGTCACGCACCAGGCTTTTCTGGATCGCTTCCAGGGTCGACAGCCAGCGCGGGTCGGTGGCCGCGACGAAGCGCACCAGCGGCATCAGCAGCATCGAACCATCCAGCGCGGTGCTGCCGATATGTTGCACAAAGTGCCCGCGCTCTTCGTTCCAGAAGTTGCTCCAGATATCGGCGTAGATGGCCTGGCGGGTCTGGTCCCAGCGTGCAAATGGGGCCGGCAGCGAGCGTTTGGAGGCCAGGCGGATCGCGCGGTCCAGCGCTACCCAGCACATCAGCCGCGAATGCAGGAAGTGATGCTGTTCGCCGCGCATCTCCCAGATGCCCACGTCTTTCTGGTTCCAGATTTCGCAGACCTGGTCGGCCACTTCCACCGTGTGCTTCCAGCCTTCATGGGAAATCGCCTCGCCGTATTTGTTGACCAGGTACACCGCGTCCATCAGCTCGCCGTAGATATCCAACTGGATCTGGTCGAATGCCTCATTACCGACGCGCACCGGCTTGGCATCGCCATGCCCGCTCAAGTGGTCGAGTGTGGTTTCCGGCAGTTGCTGACGCCCATCGATGCCATAGAGGATATTGATTTTGGTCGGCTGCCCGCAGCAGTCACTGACCCGGCCTTTGAGCCAGCGCATGTAGCTGTTGGCTTCCTCGACAAAGCCCAGGCGCATAAACGCGTAGACGGTGAACGAGGCGTCGCGGATCCAGGTGTAACGGTAGTCCCAGTTGCGTTCGCCGCCGGGAGACTCGGGCAGGCCGAAGGTGGCGGCGGCGATGATCGCGCCGTGTTTGCGCGAGGTCAAAAGCTTCAAGGCCAGCGCCGAGCGGTTGACCATTTCGCGCCAGCGCCCACGGTAATTGGATTGCGCGATCCAGCCGCGCCAGAACTTCAGGGTGCGTTCCAGGTACAGGTCGGTGCAGTCGTTGGTGACGCGCGGGTCGTCGGCGCCACCGAGGACAAACTCGGCGCCTTCGTCCTGGCTCAGGCTAAAGCGTGCGACTGCCGCCTGGTCTTCGAGGTTCAGCGGATGGCTGCCGACCAGGCGCAGGCCCGGCTGGCCGTCAGCCGTAAACAGCACGCCACCGTTATCGGCCTTCGCCTGGGTCGGCGCGCGCGCATAGTCATGGCGCACGGCGCAGCGCAGGTGAAGGGTGGCTTCGCCGCTGACCACACGCACGCGGCGAATCAGCAGCGGCAGTTCGTCGACGTCTTCGCTGACGGTCAGCAGGTCAGTGATTTCCACCACCGCTTCATCACTCAGCCAGCGGGTTTGCAGCACATTGGTGTCGGGCAGGTAGATTTGCTCGCGGCGCGCGTTGGGCAGGTCGGGAGTGAGCTGGAAAACACCGGCCTCGGGCGTGTCCAGCAGCGAGCAGAAGACCGACGGGCTGTCGAATTCCGGCCAGCAGAAAAAATCGATGCTGCCTTTATCGTTCACCAGCGCGGCGCTGCGCATATCGCCGATGATGCCGTGGGCATCGATGGCGCTTTGGGGTTCGTTCTTGAAATCAACCATTGCCACGAAACTCCGGATAAAGGCTCATGCCGCCATCAATAAACAAGGTGCTGCCCACCACGTAGTCGGAGGCATCACTGGCCAGCCAGACCACCGCATTGGCCACGTCTTCCACGTCGCCTACGCGGCCGTAGGGAATCAACTTGAGCAATTCTTTTTCAGCCGCGCCTTCCGTGGCCGCACGGTTGATTGCGGTGCGAATCGCCCCTGGCGCGATGCCATTGATGCGGATGCGCTGTTCACTGACTTCCTGGGCGAGGGTGCGCATCAGCATCTCCACGCCGCCCTTGGAGGCTGCGTAATTCACATGCCCGGCCCACGGGATGACCTGGTGCACCGAACTCATGTGGATGATTTTGCCGGCCGCCCGCGAGACGCCATCGCGAATGCCTTGGCGGTTGAAGATCCGTACGGCGGCGCGGGCGCACAGGAACTGGCCGGTGAGGTTGACGCCGATCACGGTGTTCCAGTCATCGAGGGTCATGTCGACCAGATTGGCGTCTTTTTGCAGGCCCGAGTTGGCCACCAGAATGTCCAGGTGGCCGAAGGCCTCGACGGTCTGGGCAAATAAACGCTCCACGTCGGCTTCTTTGGACACGTCGCCACCGATGGCAATCGCTCGCCCGCCGCCTGCGTTGATCTGAGCGGCAAGGGCTTGCGCCGGCGCCGCCTGAGAATTGTAGTTAAGCACCACGGCCGCCCCGGCCTCGGCCAACGCCTTGGCCGCACCTGCGCCGATGCCGGAGCTGGCGCCGGTGACCAGGGCCACTTGTTGCTGCAAGGAGATCTGCATTGCCCGCCCACCGTTTTATGAGAGTCCTTTGTGCTGACTGACACGCGTCGGTAGAAGTTCAGCCAGCTCAAATGGGTTTCCCCATGGTGGCGTCGCCTTTATCGGAATAAAAAACACGTTATAAATAATTAAAAGTAATTAATAATCCACTAAAAATCGTTTGACAGGTTATTGCCCTGAGGGTCTTATAGGCACTCATCAATGTGCTCCGCTGGTAGTTCAGAAGTCATCGCGGATATACCTATAAGAGATGCCTATGCACCCATTGGCCTTTATAGGGGAACTACCAGTTCAGGAGGCAGCGCCTGTCCGCGTGGGCGTGCCTAAGTTAGTGATCTTCGATTGCGACGGTGTATTAGTGCAAAGCGAAGAAATCACCCTGTCTGTATTGATTTCCCTGCTGAATGAACAAGCACGTCGTGACGCGCCAGAGGCTAAGGGGCTTGACTCAGTAGAATTCATTGAGCGCTTTCGTGGGCGCAAGATTGCCGACTGCTTACGTGAAGCAGAACAGCGCTTGAATATTTGCCTGGACAGTCAATTCGAACAAACTTTTCGTCAGCATGCACGCGTCGCTTTGACTGCGCAGTTAAAACCTACCGATGGAATCCATGAAGTGCTGGAAAGTCTGACGCTGCCTTTTTGCGTAGCCTCCAGTGCGCCCCTTAATAAAATAGAGCACTGTTTACGCCTCACGGGACTGTTGTCTTATTTTGAGGGGCGCATATTCAGTTGTTACGAACTAGGCCGTTGGAAACCAGACCCTTTGGTGTTTTTAACGGCGTGCGCTGCTTATAACGTCGACCCCCTTGATGCACGGGTTATTGAAGACAGTGTTGCCGGTATTCACGCGGCGGTTGCAGCCAATATAAGTGTGTTGGGTTTTGGGCCAGTGGACCGACATTCAGTGTTGGCCGATGCCGGGGCGTTACCTTTTTCCGATATGCGCGAATTACGTACGTTACTGGCGTGATATGACTACTCAAGGAGGAGGCGCTGTGAAGATTTCAGGTTATACAGAGCGACTAAAGAGTAATGATCAACGGTCGGAGGTGTGGTGGGATTCGTCGCCGGCCGTCTATCTACCTTACAAGACACACTTGCTTGAGAAATACCCCGCAGCCTTCAGTTCCATCGAACAGTTAATGCCCGACACGTTTGCGCAACCCGGCGGGTTCAGTAATGTAACGACAAACCCTCGTCTGGTAACGGCGGTGATTCTTGAAAAACGTGACTATTGGTTGTCGCGGTTCAATCTCGCCCAGTTGGCGCCCCAAGAGTTGCGCAGGAAGCTGTACGACGAAGTGATCGTGCAGGGCGCTTCGGATCTGAAGCAGCGCTGGGTTCAATCCGGCCAGCGTGAAGGCTGGATTTGCGCGCAAGTCGATCCTGTCGATGTGCGCTGCGCTGAACGCATGACTGCCAGGGGAGTGGCGCTGCGTCAGTTGGCTGCGAATGTGATGGTGAAGGTCCCCGCAAGCCTGGAGGGCCTTGCGACGGTTGAGCATCTAGTGGCGCAAGGCAGCTCAGTGAACATCACCTTCTGCTTCACGGTTGCGCAGTTCCAGGCAGGCATCGAGGCCATAGAACGTGCAAGGGGGACTGCACGCAGCAAGGGTGTCGACACCCGCCACTGCCAGTATGTGATCACATTCATGATCGGGCGCTTTGCCTGTCAGCCCGAGTTTGCGCTACAAGCGGCGGAGCGTGGCTTGGCGTTGAGCCCGGAGGACCTGCGCTGGGCCGAGTTGTTGGTTTATGAGCAGGTACAGGCGCTGGTCTCGGCGTCAGCCGCGCCGGTTAAAACCCTGCTTTCCAGCATAAAAGTCGATGTCGACGAGCGTGGCAACAAGCACTGCTGGCACCTGGAGAAGACCGGCTTGTTGGCGACGTGCTACACGCTGACGCCGGAAGTGGTTGAGTTTTTGGTTGAGCGCGAAAGTCGCGGTAAACCGGTGTTTCCTGCGGGGGAACCCTTGAAGCCGCCAGCTTCGACACTTGCGAAGTTGTTGCGTATTCCATATTTCTGCGAAGCCTACTTTCTGGACGGCATCGAGCCTTATGACTTTTGCAACCATGAGGCTTTTATCAACACCTGCAATGAGGCCAACAGTGCGCACCGGCGCCTGGCCGATTTCTGCACGCGACTCTGCCCCCCTGTGCACGCTTTCAGCCGCTCCCTCAATACGATCATGGCGGCCGACTACGGGGTGCTGGTATGAACAAGATGGTCGGGTTATGGGCGCACCCCCGTTCCAGGTCCACGGTGTTGGAACGCGTGTTTATCGAGCGCGGAGACTTCGAAGTCTTCCACGAGCCGTTTGCCCATATGGCATTTTCTGCCGATTCTGAAATCCCGTCGGATGAATGGGATCACAGTTTCCCCACCACTTATCAGGCAATAAAAGAGCGACTGGTAAAGACCAGGGAAACGGCCAACGTATTTCATAAAGACATGTGTTATCACTGCCTCGATGACTTGAAAGTTGACGTGGAGTTTCTGGCGCAACAAGACAATATCTTTCTTGTTCGCGAGCCCGCCAGCAGCATTCTTTCGCATTATCGCGTACACCCCAACATGCCGTTGCAAGCCATTGGGCATAAAGCCTTGTACGAAATTTTTTGTGTGGTCACCAAACTTACCGGCAAAGTGCCCTATGTGATTAATGCTGATGACCTGGCGGCAGATCCGCAACGGGTGATTGACAAGCTGTGTGACTATTTGGGTATTGAATTCCTGCCGCAAGCCATGGTGTGGAAGCGCGAGTGCCCGCCCCAATGGAAAACCTGGAGAAGTTGGCACGTTGCAGCAGAAAACAGTGAATGCATTATTCCATCGAGTAAGCCTTACGCTACTAAAGAGGAACTCGACACTATACCCGCGTTAAAAGCGATGTATGACTATCACCGGGTTTTTTACGCGCGCATGAACGAGTTCTGTCAATAGGGAGCAGGGCATGAAAAAGTTGGTTATTACCGGTGCCGCGAATGGAATTGGTCGGGCAACCCTGGAGCGGGCGATTGTTGAAGGTTACTTTGTCATTGCCGTGGATAAGGACGCGGACGCCCTTAACAGGCTGCAACAGACTTACGGTGCGAGTGTATTGGAGGCTCATGTTGCCGATCTTGCCAATGATGCTGTGATCAAGGGCTTTATTCCAAGCCTGTATGAGCGTCATTCCACGCTCTATGGGTTAGTCAATAATGCAGGGCTGTATCACGGCAAAAGTATTTACGCCTATTCCGATAACGAAGTGGACGAAATGCTTAACGTTAACCTCAAAGCATTACTTTATCTTTCCAAAGACTTCGCCGAACGCGAAATGAAGCACGAAGCGCCGCGCAGCATCGTCAATATCACCTCAGTGGCAGGGGAAGTGGGCAGTTGTGATGCCCTGTACGGCGCCACCAAGGCTGCCGTGATCGGCTTGACCAAGGCCAATGCCTGGAACTTCGCGCCTTTTGTGCGGGTAAACGCAGTATCGCCGGCACTGATTCACGGCACCGCCATCTACGACACCATTCCTGAATATCGGCGGGCGGAGTACGCACGCCAGGAAATTCTCAAGGACCCGATCCTGCCCAGTGGTGTGGCCGAGGTCATCCTGCTGTTGGTCGGTAATGGTTTTCGGCATATGACCGGCAAGGTTATTCCGGTTGATAACGGAGCCTACCCACGATGAACCAGTCCATACCGAAGAAAAAGTTGCTGTTGGTGGGCGCCGGTAACTTGTGCCTGCAAATTCTCAAGATTCTGGCGCCCAGGAACAGGTTCGAGTTTGTCGTGCTGGGGCGCAACGAAGAAGCGACCATCAGACTGTGCAACCTGGTGACGCTGGCGTGCGCACAACTGGAACAGTATGTTGCTATCTCGCCGGTGATCGCTGACTTGACCGATATCGGCAGCGTTACCCAGGTGCTCCGGGAGCACGCGCCGGACATCATCGTGAACTGCGCCTCGTTGCAGTCCTGGCGAGTGATCACCGGGTTGCCCAAACGCTCGTTCGAGCAGCTTGACCAGGCACAGTTCGGTCCCTGGCTACCCATGCACCTGACATTGATGCATGACTTGATGCAAGCCGTGAAGGCCTCCGGTATCGCCACCCTGACCGTCAATGCGGCTTTTCCCGATGCCGTCAATCCGATCCTGGCCAGGGTCGGGCTGGCCCCTGATATCGGCGTGGGCAATGTCGCCAACCTGATTCCGGCCGTGCGTTTTTCCATCGCGCGGTTGCTGAAGTGCTCTCCCGCTGACGTGGAAGTGATGCTGTACGCCCAGCATTATTTCAGCCACTACGTGCCACGCGGCGGCCTGCCCCCGCGTGCCAGCTATCGCTTGCTGTATGAGGTTCGCGGCCGGCGTGAGGTCGCTCGCCTGTCTAATGAGGTGATTTTTTCGACGGTGAAGTCCGAGTTTCGTCGCTTGGGCGGGGTTGATGGGCAGTTTCTAACCGCGTGTTCTGCGGTCACTGTGATCGAAGGGCTGTTCTCACCGACACCGGTACTGGTGCACGCGCCAGGCCCGCTGGGGCTTCCGGGGGGCTATCCGGTCTGGCTTCAGGATGGACGCATCAAGGTGCAGTTCTCCGACGAGTGCCCCTACGACGACGCGGTGCGCCTCAACAGCATTTGCCAAAGCCATGATGGTATCGACGAAATCCATTGTGACGGCTCGGTCACCTTCAACCCCAGGTGCATGGCAATCATGCAGACGATGCTGGGGTACTCCAAGGACATCATGTCGGTTCGGCAGTCTGCGGACTGTGCTCGGGAGTTGGCGGGAAAGTACCTGTCTTTCAAAAATTCAATCGGCTAGGGGCGGTGTGCCATGAGTCAAATTCTGGGGTATGAACACGAGGAAGTAGCCCATTACTCAACGCAGTATTCGCCGGACTTTGTCGAGCGCTGGGACGCGTTGATTGATTGGGAAAAAAGAAAGGCCGGCGAACAGGGGTTCTTTGAGCAGTTGCTGAAAAGTCACGGAGTGAAATCGGTGCTCGATGTATCCACGGGCAGTGGTTTTCATGCCGTGCAACTCAAGCAGGCGGGTTTCGAGGTGGTCGCTACGGACGGTAGCGGCACGATGCTGGACAAAGCCCGAAAAAACTTTCTTGAGCGTCAATTGGCAATTGAATCCCACCACAAGGAGTGGCTTGAGCTCGACCCGGACATGCTGGGCACGTTCGATGCCGTGGTGTGCCTGGGCAGTTCACTGTGCCATGTGTTTGAGGCCAGCGACCGTATAAGCGTGCTGCGCACGTTCAGGGCCTTGCTCAAGCCAGGCGGTGTGTTGATTGTTGATCAGCGTAATTTCCGTGCTATTCGCGCGGGCAACTTCAAATCCAGCGGCAATTATTATTACTGCGGTGCCAGCGCGTCGGTCAGCCTGGGAAGGGTCGATGCACAGGTGTGTGAGTTCATTTACGACTTTGACGATAAACAACGCTACAGCCTGAAAGTGTATCCGTTATTGCCAGCGGACCTGGCCGACGAGATTCGGGCCAGCGGCTTCTCTGCCCATAAGGAATACGGTGATTTTCAGCCTGTCTTCGACGGGATGGATTGTGATTTTGTCATCCACACCGCCCGCGCCGTGTGAGGGCGTCATGATGAGCACACTCGTGCAGAATAATCCTCGCGTGTTGGACAGCGTGGTGTTGGCAGTCGTACTGACAGGGTTTGTGGCCAGCACCTACGGGTTCGGCGTTTATTTGTTCGCCAACCTGGTCGTTGATATGCGCCGAGATATCGGCTTTGACTACACCACTGTGGGCTTGATCACCGGGGGCGCGCAAATAGGTTTCCTGCTGTTTTCTTCGGTCACCAGTTACATCAGTCGTTTTTTCGAAGGTTGGAAAATCAGCCTGGTGTCCACCGTGGTGACGTCTCTGGCCTTGTTGGGCTTGAGCGTCAGCGACACTATTTGGTTGTCGGGTGGGTTGTTGATATTGCTGGGAGGCTGCTCCGCTTCGGTTTACATCCCGCTGGCAGAAATCGTTACCAAGGGTTTTAGCCCAGGTAATCGCTCCCGGGTTATGGGGCTGATCTCCAGTGGCACCAGCTACGGCGTGTTTATCAACGGGTTACTGGTGTCATTTCTCACCTTGCAGGGTGGCTGGCGCTCAATCTGGCTAACGGCCGGCCTTGTGTCATTGGGCCTCTGTGTCGTGGCCTGGTTTCTGTTGCGTAACAGGGGGGCTGACCAGACGGCTGGTTTTTCAGGTGAGCGCTCGCGGTCGCTCGACGGCCAGACGCCATGGCTGAGCCGTTCGCTGTATCTGATCTGGGGCATCGCCTTTCTCAATGGGATGGCACTGCTGCCGTTTCAGACTTACCTGGCACCTTACCTTCGCGATGAATTAGGCGTTTCGGTACAGGACGCAGGGTTTATCTGGACGACGATCGGCGCTGTGGGGATGGCGTCAGGTTTTTTGGTGGGGTGGGTGGCGGACAAAGTGGGTGCCAGGGCGGCCTTGGCCATGTGCTTTCTAAGCGCGGGCCTGGCAGCCCTGCTGGTGTTCAGTTTTAACGCTATCGCGTTGTTCTATTTGGCGGCTTTTTTGTTTGCGCTGGCGTTCTACCCCATCTTTGGGCTGGTCCCCAGTTATATCGGACAAATCGTTGCGGTCAACCGACTGACGCAGGCATTTGGCATTGCCAATGTGCTGATTGGCCTGGGTGGCGTGTGCGGTAACTTTCTGGGCGGGCTGTCAAAAGACCTGACGGGCTCGTTCTCGACAGTCTATTGGGTGGTTTCACTGCTTCTGTTTTTGCAATGCGTGATGGTGTTAATGTTGGGCAAACAGCCTGTTTCGCTGACGGAGGGTGAGCGGCCATGAGCTATTTTGCGCAAGATCCACAACAGAACCTGCATGGGTTTGCGTTCAATCACGAGCGTGTCGAACAGTCGCGAATGAAGCAGAAACCCAGGGTCATTTGGATGACGGGGCTCTCGGCCTCCGGGAAGTCGACCATTGCCAATGCGCTGGATATTGCCTTGCGGGCCCAAGGCCGGTTTACCTGCATCCTTGATGGCGACTCGGTACGCAGGGGGCTGTGTCGTGACTTGGGGTTCACCGACAGCGACCGGGATGAAAACATTCGACGGGTCGCGGAGGTGGCGGGTTTGATGGTGGGGGCGGGACTTATTGTCATTGTCGCGCTGATCTCGCCGTCATCGGCCGGTCGGCATTACGCCCGCTCGATTATTGGCAACGAGCATTTTGTAGAAGTTCACGTGGACGCCCCACTGGCAATTGCTGAACAGCGAGACCCTAAAGGGTTGTATAAAAAGGCGCGGTCGGGCCTGCTCAAGAACTTTACGGGGATTGATTCGAACTACGACACTCCGTTGTTTCCTGAAGTGCATTTGCCGACTGACGTGATGTCGGTTGAACAATCGGTCGGCATTATTCTTGACTGGATGGCGCGTGCGGAGGACCCCGTTCAGCCATTGGTCTTCTAGCCGCGGGGCGGTGACTTCGACTCCAGGAAACGAGGTATTCTCTGCCAGGGCGGAGCATGCAGGTTCTTTCGGGAGTTGGAATGACACATTACACGGGCACTGCAAAATCAATCCGGCTGATCGGCGGGGCCCGGGTATTGGACTTCATCAATACCACCAATGGTCGCAGGCCGCATTCCGCACTCAGGGTTCGGGAAGAACGACTCACCAGTTTCAAGTTCTTCATGGAGTGGGCATTACACGCCTCTTTGCTCTCTGAGCAAGAGTACGCTGACTACACCCCTCTGGTGGTTGACTCGGCTATTTCCTTCCAGCCAGACCTGGACGCCATTATTGCCTTCCGAGAGCTTCTGTACGGCGTTTTCCATACGCTGTCATTACGCCAACCTGTCACCGATGAGGCATTACAGCAGATCAATCTGCACTACCAGCAGGGCACGGCGTGGCGAGTGTTGCGCGCCATCAACGGGGTGCCCGCGTGGGGCTGGCGCACCTGCACCTCTACGCAAGAGTTGACGTCGATGCTGATAGCGCGCCTGGCCACAGACGCGACGCAACTGCTGGTATCGAGCCAGCTTCACGCGTTGAGGAGCTGCAGTTGTACCGATTGCGATTGGATATTTCTCGACCTCTCCAAAAGTAAACAACGCAAATGGTGCCAGATGAGTGTGTGTGGCAGCCGAGAGAAGCTGAGCCGACTCAAACAGGCGGCCGGTCATCTTTAGTTGCAACGCAATACGGTGGGCGACGGGAAGCAATTGCTCCGCTTAATAGGAAACATTACTATTCACGCCCCGCCTTCCAGTGCTCACGCGATGATTCCTCAGCCGCCCCGCAGAACAGGCTTTTTCGAGCATTACGAAGAGTTGATCGGAACCTGGACACGCCGTCTGAGAAACCGTCAGCAGGCCGAAGACCTGGCGCACGACACCTTCGTGAAGGTGCTTGAGTCGCGTTCGGGCGACGTTGAGCAACCGCGCGCCTATCTGCATCAAACGGCGCGCAACATCGCGGTGGACGCATACCGCCGCGAAGACCGGCGAGAGGCGCTGGCGTTGGACGCCATTGATCAGCGTTCGTCCCACAGCGGCGACCCGGAGCATGTCATGCACGCGATCCAATTGGCCGACTCCATCGAGCGGGCCTTGGCCGAGTTGCCGCTTAACTGTCGCAAGATATTTATCTGGCAGAAAATCGAGGGCCTCACCCAGCAGGAAATCGCCATCCGCCTGGGCCTGTCTAAAAACATGGTGGAAAAGTATATGATCCGCACCTTGCGGCATCTGCGCGACCGCCTGGACGCCATGGCCCCATGAACTCTGCCCGTTTTGAAACAGGATCTTCCACGATGGATAGCCGTGCTCGCGACGAAGCCGCGCAATGGTTTGTACGCCTGCAAGACGCCGAGTTGAGCCCCGAAGAACAACAGCGTTTTGATGCGTGGTGTGCCGAGCAGCCTGAGCATCAATACGAATTTGAGGTGCTGCAAGGCCTGTGGAGCACCGCGGACCTCGTGCCCACGGCGCGTTTGCAGGCACTGTGTGAGGACCCGGTCGAACGCCCCAAACGTCGCGCGATGGTGCGTTACGCGGTGGCTGCCAGTGCGGTGGCCATCGCCGTAGGGCTTGGCCTGTTCAGCGGGCTTGATCATCCCAGACCCTACAGCGCTGAGTTCAGCACGCGCTTGGGCGAGCATCGCCAAGTGGCATTGCCCGACGGTTCAGTGATGGACCTGAACAGCCGCAGCGTGGTGGCGGTGCACTATGAAAAGGGCCGACGCGGCGTAGACATCAAACAGGGCGAAGCCATGTTCAGCGTCGAGCACGACACCAGCCGCCCGTTTGTCGTGGCCGCCGGTGCGGGGCAGGTCACAGTCACGGGCACGCGTTTTGATGTGCGCCGCGATGACGACCAGACCCGCGTGGTGGTCGAGGCCGGCACGGTCAAGGTGCAGGGGCGAGCGTCGGATCAGGTCGTGATGCTCACGGCAGGGCTCGGCACCCATGTCGATTCTGCCGGGCAAGTCGTTACGGCGTATGCGGTGAATGCCGATGACCTGACAGCCTGGCGCACGGGCAAGTTGGTGTTCAACAACGCCACCCTCGGCGAAGTGGCGCGGGAAGTATCGCGCTATCGCGAGCAGCCGTTGCGGGTCAACACGGCGGCGGTGAGCAATCTGCGGCTGACCAGCGTGTTCAAATCCAGCGACACGGACGCGCTGCTCAAAGCGCTGCCGCATATCCTGCCAGTGGCCGTACGCGCCTTGCCGGACGGCAGCCAGGAAATTATTTCACGCTGACATTCAGGTTTTTTTCGAGTTCTTCGTCTTCTTCTGCAACTGCAACTGGTTTGCATTAACAGCCGCACATTCTTGCGATCACAGGACTAGGTTCGACGTGAAAAAACTTGTCGTGAACAACACTAAAGTCTCCCGCTGGGCGCCCCTGGCGCTGGCGCTTGCGGTCAGTTCCGCGCTGCCTGCGGCCTATGCGGCCGACGGCATCCATATTCGCTCCCAACCGCTGGGCGCTGCGCTGAGTCAACTGGGCCAGCAGACTTCCCTGCAAGTGTTCTTCAGCCCTGACATGGTGGCAGGCAAACAAGCGCCTGCAGTGGACGGCAACCTGTCGCCCGAGCAGGCCCTGCGCCAATTGCTCCAGGGCAGCGGCCTGGATTACCGGATCGATGCCGGTTCCGTGACCCTTCGCCCACTGCACGGCGGCACGGGTGAAACCGGTTCGCCGCTGGAGCTGGGCGTCACGGATATCAAAGTGGTCGGCGACTGGCTGGGCGATGCCGATGCCCAGGTGGTGCAGAACCATCCGGGCGCACGTACCGTGATCCGCCGTGAAGCCATGGTGGAGCAGGGGGCGATGAATATCAGTGATGTGCTGCGCCGCGTCCCTGGCGTGCAGGTGCAAGAGGCCAACGGCACCGGTGGCAGCGATATTTCCCTCAACGTCGGCGTGCGTGGCCTGACCTCACGTCTGTCGCCACGCTCCACCGTATTGATTGACGGCGTACCGGCGGCGTTCGCCCCGTATGGGCAGCCGCAACTGTCGATGGCGCCGATTTCTGCCGGTAACCTGGACAGCATCGACGTGGTACGCGGCGCCGGTTCCGTGCGTTATGGGCCGCAGAACGTGGGTGGCGTGATCAACTTCGTGACCCGCGCGATTCCGGAGCAAGCCTCGGGTGAAGTCGGCACCACCCTGGAAACCTCCGCCCACGGCGGCTGGAAGCACGTCGACAACGCTTTTGTCGGCGGTACCGCCGATAACGGCATGGGTGTGGCCTTGCTGTATACCGGGGTAAATGGCAACGGCTACCGCAACAGCAATAACGCCAACGACATCGACGACGTGATCCTCAAGACCCACTGGGCGCCGACCGATCAAGATGATTTCTCGCTGAACTTCCACTATTACAATGCCAATGCCGATATGCCCGGCGGCCTGACCCAGAAGCAGTTTGACGCCAACCCGTATCAATCGATGCGCGATTGGGACAATTTCAGCGGCCGCCGCAAGGATGTGTCCTTCAAGTACATCCGCCAGATCGACGACCGTACCCAGGCCGAAGTGCTGACTTATTACATCGACAGCTTCCGTGGCAGCAACATTGCCAACCGCGACCTCAAGACCATCAGTTCCTACCCGCGCAGCTATTACACCTTCGGCATCGAGCCGCGGGTGTCCCATGTGTTCGACGCAGGGCCAAGCACCCAGGAGGTCAGCGTCGGTTATCGCTACCTCAAAGAAGGCATGCATGAACAGGCCAGCAGCCTCAATCTGGTCAACAACGTGCCGACGCCGGGCGGTCAAAATGACGGCCATGTTTACCAGGATCGCACCGGCGGTACCGTGGCCAACGCGTTTTATATCGACAACAAAATCGATATCGGCAAGTGGACCGTCACGCCGGGCATTCGCTTCGAGCACATTGAAACCAATTGGCATGACCGCCCGGTGGTCGCCCTGAACGGCGTGCGCACCGTGGAAAAGAATCGCAAGATCAACAGTAACGAGCCGTTGCCGGCGTTGAGCGTGATGTACCACATTTCCGATGCCTGGAAAGTCTTTGCCAACTACGAAACCTCATTCGGCAGTCTGCAGTACGCGCAGATCGGGCAGGGCGGTCGCGTCAACCAGACGGCCGACGGCCTGAACCCGGAAAAGGCCAAGACCTACGAGATCGGCACACGCTATAACGACAGCGTCTGGGGCGGCGAAGTGACGCTGTTCTACATCGATTTCTCGGATGAGCTGCAATATGTGAGCAACGACGTGGGTTGGACCAACCTCGGCGCCACCAAGCACCAGGGTATCGAAACCTCGGCTCACTACGACCTGTCGAACCTGGACCCACGTCTGGACGGCCTGACTGCCAACGCGGGCTTCACCTACACCAAGGCTACCGCCGAGGGTGATGTGCCGTTCAAGGGCCGCGACCTGCCGCTCTACTCCCGTGAAGTGGTGACGGCGGGCCTGCGCTACGACATCAACCACTGGACCCATAACCTGGACGTCTATGCCCAGTCCGGTCAACGTGCGCCGGGTACCGGCACCACCTACATCACCCAGGGTACCGCCGACGGCCAGTACGGCGATATTCCCGGTTATGTCTCGGTCAACGTGCGCAGTGGGTATGACTTCGGTGCGCAATTGTCGAACCTGAAACTGGGGGTGGGCGTGAAGAACCTCTTCGACCAGCAGCACTACACGCGCTCCAGTGACAACAACGCCGGGTTGTACCTCGGTCAGCCGCGTACGTTCTTCGTGCAGGCCAGCGTTGGTTTCTGATCGGCCGTGTGTAAGAAAAATCGCAGCTCAAGGGCAGCGATTTTTTTTGGCTTTTTTCCATGTACTTACCGAGCTGCCTGAGCCTTGTCAGGAACTGTTTGCGCGAATTCGCCACACAGGTTGTAACCAGCGACGTCGATCGTACTGGTTGTTTTCAGACGCCGAGCCAGGGGCCAGACATGACTTCATCTTCGTTTCAATCCGGCCAGACCGAGGGCCGGTGCACCGTTAATGGCTGGCGTGGGGTTGCCTGCTCCACATCGCCAGGCGAGGAGGGCAACAGCATGGCCCTGTCAACGATGTACGCCGCTGAAACGCTGCGCATGAAAGCGTTCGTGGGGCAGCACAAATTCCAGGCGCCCGTTGCAGATGATTTTGCCCGCGGGCTGCTTGCGCCAGAGCCTGCCAACCGTCCTGACACTCACTGTTTGAGGCAACCCACTTTCCGTTGGGCCGCGCTGCTCAATAGCCTCACCGCCCTGTGGCGAGGGCAAACACCTGGGTGATCCAGTGTTACATGCTGTTATGGGGATTCTCCTGCCACCCGGAACTATCGCGTGGCGCTAACCACATATCCGTTGCTTGCTACCCAGAGGGTGAATCGATGATTCAGGGCCCCCTGGTACTGACTTTCAGGCAAGCATGGATCTGCAAAAGGCGAGAGATGAAGCATGAAGATTGAGGGTGCATTACTGCGCGCGCAGCCAATCGGCGTGGACGGGCCAGAGGTATGTCGGGTTTCATCGCCCCGCGTTTTTCATTCGCCCGGCGATGAGCCATTTGCAACACGAGATTTGCCGTCGCAGCGACCCATGCTGTGGCGTGGAGGCTTGTCTTCGTTGCGCCAGCAGGCCCTGCAAAATGCGCCCACGGTTCGCGCCAACACCACACCACCGGGTCCGAACTCCACCGATAGCCAACTGGCGGGCGAGTTGGCGAAACACTTTGGCGAGCTGCACGGTTTTTTAAAGGAAGGCCGTTTGACGCAGGCATCGTTGCGCCAGATCGCAGCTCAAACCTTGAGTGGAGAGTAAGGTGCGCGACCGTATGATCCTGCTGGTCAGGGAAATTCTCAACCGCCCGCTGCTGAACGACGCGATCATCGACGGTGCGGGGTACATCACCCGTGACAGCCTGAACGCAGCCGCTGCGGCGTTGCTGGGTAACAGCTCCCCCGGCGCCTTCAGCCAGGACCCTTTTCATGATCAGGGCAACGCCGAGGTCGTAAAGGCTTTGCAGGGCTATTTCAAACAATTGCGGGATATACCCAAAGATCGCACGGTATTTTTTGAAACGTTTGAATACCTGGAAATAACCCAACTCAAAACCGTGATGAGTGACCCTGACGACCTCGATTCGCAAGGCCGACCGCTGTTGGAGCCCGCGACTGGGCTACCGAAGAAAAAGTACAGTGAACACTGCGTCTACACCGCCAAGAACATCATTGAGCGCCCAGGCCTGCTGCGTTCGCTGGAACGTGCCAACAACATGCGTTTGCTGGGGCGCCCCAGGCACGAGGGCTGGCTTTGCAACAAAAGCCTGGAACGCTGGCTGGAACAATACGAAGCCCACAAAGCCAGATAAACCCTGGCTGTGTGGGTTGAGCGTTTTACACCTTGAGAATTTTACCGCTGACGGCCACCCCGGCCAGCAGCAGCGCAATCAGCACAAAGGCCGTGCTCAGGCTGCTGCCGTGGGCGATAAACCCGATAACTGCAGGCCCGGCGAGAATACCGGCATACCCCAGCGTGGTGATGGCCGGTACGGCGATATGTTCCGGCATGACCGTTTGTTTACCGACGGCGGTGTACAGCACCGGCACGATATTCGAGCAGCCGGCACCCACCAGGGCATACCCCAGCAGCGCGGTTTCCCAGGCCGGCAATAACGTGGCAAGCAACATGCCAGCTGTGGCCATCGCGCCGCCGATGACGATCACGCGGGTGGCGCCCAGGCGGCGGACAATCGAATCACCGGTCAGGCGCCCTGCGGTCATGGTCAAGGCAAACGCCGCGTATCCCAGGCCGGCGTAGGCTTCATCAAGACCGCGTTCTGCATTGAGGAACACCGCGCTCCAATCCAGCACGGCGCCTTCGGCCAGGAACACGATGAAACACAGGCAGCCGATAAACAACACCACACCGTGTGGCACGGCAAACGCAGGGCCAGAGCTTTCGCTGCCGTAGGGCAGCAGATGAGGCCCGGCCTTTAACAACGCAAGCGCCATGATGACGATCACCACCAGGGTCGCCTGCAACGGCGACAAGCCCAGCCCCAGTAACCCGGCAACCCCCGCCGCGCCGACGATGCCGCCAAGGCTGAACAAACCGTGGAAGCCCGACATCATGGTTTTGCCGCTGGCGCGTTCAACGATGACGGCCTGCAGGTTGACGGTCGAATCCACAGTGCCCAGGCCCGCCCCAAACAGGAACAGCCCGGCTATCAGCAAGGGGATCGAACTGACCGTGGCGAGCATCGGCAGTGCCAGGCAGATCATGATCGTGCCGGCCGTCAGTACCCGTCGGCAGCCGAAGCGAGAGGCGAGTGCACCCGCCATCGGCATCGCGATGATCGATCCGACGCCCAGGCACAACAGCAACAGGCCCAGCGTGCCTTCATTCAGATTGGCGCGCGCCTTGGCGTAAGGCACCAGCGGCGCCCAGGCTGCGATACCGAAGCCGGCGATGAAAAAGGCGATACGGGTCGACATTTGTTCCAACCGCCCGGGAACCACGGGCGCTGGGGTGGGGATGGCAGTCATGAAAAATCCTTGGTTTTGCGTTCAACGAACGATGTCCGGCGCGACATCCTTGCACATCAGGCCCTGTCGAGCGAGCCGGGTTCCCTTCAAGCGAGGGCCCGACACCCTGGTGCGGGTTTATTGTTACAGGAGCGGAACGTCCTCGACGGTGGGGACCACACAGAGAGGCTATCGGATTCTTCGGCGGTGGTCTGGAAGGTGCGTAATCCGCGTGAGAACGGATGAACCCCAGGTTTTTTGCGTTGGATTACCACCTTCCAGTCCACTGCCCACTGTGCAGCCTTTCTGTAATACGCTGCTGCCAAGTGTGTGAGCAACCGGAGAAATACGCCGATGAATATTCTTGTGAAGGCATCGCTATGACGCTGTTCTATGACGCGCGGGGCAATATTTACGGGGTGGTCAGCCCCGGCTATCTGCGCAGCAGAGGCATTGCAGTGCCTGAGTCCGCCAACCTGGCTGCCAGCACTCGAAAAGAATGGACAGCCTCAGCGATTGCGTCGGAGTGTGAGTGGGGCATGTTACCGCGTGCGGGCAATGCCAAGGCGCACCGCTGCGATGGTTTGCTGGTGGGGCCGTTCCAGTCTGCGCCGCCGTTTGACGTGTTGATCGTCAATACCGATGGCACGCTCGCCGAACGCAGTGGTAACGGGTTGACGATTTTCTCCCAGGCGCTGACGGATCAAGGTTTGATGGCCCAGGGGTGTGAGTTGCACGTGCATCACGACAAGCACGATGCAGCCTCGCCGGTGGCGACCTATTCGCAGCCGGCGACCTTTGAACAGGTTGCCGGTTTCTGGTTGGCCTTGGGGCAACCGGAATTCGGGCCAGCAGCGGTAGCCGCTGCCGGTGTTGACGCAGTAACGCTGGGGCAATGTGATTTCAGCCATGTGGCTGCACTGGCGGCGATCGACCCGCAATGGGCCGTCAGCCAGTTTGTCCGTGTGGGCAATCCTCATTGTGTGACGCTCGTCGAGCATGTCCTGGCCTTGCCGGACAATCAGTCGATGCACCAGCCCGCACTGTTTGAGCCGTTACGGGCCATTGCCTTTGCGCCGCCAGGCGGACGCGGCCAACCTTGTTCGGCTGGGGTCAATCTGCAATGGGCCGTACATTCTTCAGGCAATCGGGTCATCGCAAGGGTGTTTGAGCGCGGAGAAGGACCTACCGCGTCCTCGGGTACCAGCGCCAGTGCAGTTGCCTGCGCGGCATGGCGCGCGGGTTGGGTTGACGCCGGCGAGGTGGCCGTGGTCATGCCGGGTGGCACAGTGCCGGTGCATTTACAGTGCGAGGCCGAAACGCTGCTGAGCGTCAGTCTGTTCGGGACTGCATGCGTGCAAGCCTAAAGTATTAGAAGTGGCTGATATCTTGAATACGTGTCAGCCGTTTCTTTATCGTTTAGTTGTATGGTTGGAGTTGGTGTAAGAAGTTTCTTGTTGTTGAAGGTTATTGAATTCTACGAATTTATTATTTTGTAAAAGACGCGTCCGACCACGCTGTGCGAAACGTCTTTTTTATTTTTAAAGGGTCAAATTCCGCCTGAAGTCGCTAAGATTTATTGGGTTCAGGCGCTTTTTCCCGGCAGTTCAATCAATGCCCGATGGGGGGAGGCCTTTCAGTCAAATAATTGATGACGGGTAACTTAGGGATGGTTGAAACATCTGCCGCGCCACGTTTCAAGTTGATACTTCCAGACATAAACAATGACTTTCAGGTACTCGCTTTCAAAGGCCGAGAAGCCCTTGATCAGCCTTACTTCATTACCGTGCATTTAGTCAGCGAAAATCCCTCTCTGGATCTGGAGGCGCTGCTTCACCAGCCGGCTTACCTTGACTTTGGCGAATCCGATGCGGGGCTGCATGGGCACATCTATGCTATCGGCCGTGAGGGGCCCGGCGTTCGGCTCACTCGCTATCGTCTCACCCTGGCACCACGCCTGGCGTGCCTTGCCCATCGACACAACCAGCGGATCTTCCAACAACGCAGTGTGCCGCAGATTATTGCGGCGGTACTTGAGCACCACGGCATTCTGGCGGACGCCTATGCCTTCGAACTGGGCCCCGTGGCCTACCCACCCCGTCCGTTCTGCGTTCAGTACGCGGAAACCGACCTGCACTTTATCCAGCGGTTGTGCGAGGAGGAGGGTATTCACTACCACTTTCGCCATAGTCCGAGTAATCACGTGCTGGTGTTTGGTGATGACCAGACGGTGTTTCGGCGCCTGGCTGCACAGCGATTTTGTTCGACACACGAGTTGACCAAAACAAGAGCTATCCGGCAGTTCGGCGTGCGTCTGGAGACCCGTACCCAGCTGACGGTGCGCCGTGATCATGACTTCGAGCATCCGTCGCTGCGCCTGGAAGACAAGGCCGGGCCTGCATCGACGCAGCGCCTTGAGGACTACCATTACCCGGCTGGTTTCAACGACCATGCGCGAGGTCGGCAATTGGCGCACAGGGGCCTGGAGCGGCATCGGCGCGACCGCCAGCGTGCCGTGGGCAAAAGTAATCAACCGGTGCTGGGCAGCGGCCATTTTCTTGAGCTGTGTGGCCACCCGGACCCCACCTGCAACGACCTGTGGTTGCTCACGTCGGTGCATCACGAGGGGTATCAACCGCAGGTGCTGGAGGAAGCGACGCCTGTGGCGGGCACATTCCATGGCTACCGCAACCGGTTTAGTGCAACACCCTGGCGCGCCGTGCATCGGCCCCCCCTCCGACACCCGAAACCCAGCCTCAATGGCAGCCAAACCGCCATCGTGACGGGGCCATCAGGCGAGGAGGTGCACTGCGACGCCTACGGCCGAGTGAAGGTACGTTTTCATTGGGACCGCCTCGACCCCACGGATGACAACAGCAGTTGCTGGGTACGGGTAGCATCCGGCTGGGCGGGTGATGGCTTCGGCGCCATGCTGATTCCGCGGGTGGGCATGGAGGTGCTGGTAACCTTTCTGGAAGGCGACCCGGACCAGCCGTTGATCAACGGCTGCCTGCCCAATGCGTTGCACAGGCCGGCTTACCCTTTGCCGCAACACAAGACACGCAGTGTGTTGCGCAGCCGCAGTGTTCCGGGGGGCAGGGGTGCCAACGAGCTGCACCTCGAGGACCGCTACGGCGAGGAACTCATCTACCTGCGCGCCCAACGGGACCTGGAACAGCAGGTCGGCCATGACAGTCGCCTTGAGGTGGCGGGAGAGCGGCGGGAAATCATTCGCGGGTTAAGCACGGTTCACTTGGAAAGTGGCGAGCAGCGCCGTATCACCGGGGATCGCACTGTCATGCTTGGCACGAACGATCGGCTGGAGGTGCAGGGAGACAGCCATACGCATATCGGTCAGTCCATGGTTATCCAGGCCGGGCAGCAGATCGTCCTCAAGGCCGGCGCCAGCCTGGTCATCGATGCGGGCGCACAATTGAGCCTCAAGGCCGGGGGCGAGCACCTGATTATCCAGGCGGGCGGCATTTTCAGCAGCCGGCCTGTCACCGTTGGCGGCTTGCCGCCCTTCACTCGGTCGGCGAACCCATTATCGGCCATGGATGCACCGAACCTCTCGACGGCCCAAGGTACCCTTCTGGACGAGGCCCGGCAGTTGGGCGCGGACTTCTGCCCGGTGTGCGAGGCGTGTCGTGAAGGCCAGTGCACCCTCATGCGGAGGGCTGCCTGATGCCAAGTGAGCCGGGCCAGTGGATGGCTGAACAACAGCAGGCGGGGCGCCGACTGTGCTTGATCCTTGATGGTCACCACGACGCATGTCAGCAGCTGTTGGCGGTGCGCAACCTGTCACAGTATTGCTGCCTGTACGCTGAGACCGCCCTGGCCGAGTTGGCAGCGGCGGGCCCGGTGATTCTGCTGGTGGAGCAGGCGGACGACCCCGCGCTGGTTGACCTGCTGCACCACCCCGAAGCGAACTGGGGCTGGTTGGGCAGCCTGCCCGGCGATGATCTGGCTGGTGTGGTTCGGCATTGGCGCGAACGTCTGCTGGTAGGGCGCCAGGGAGGCCAGGCCCTGTATCGCTTTCACGATAATCGCACCTTGGCACGTGCTTTGACCCATTTGCAGGGCGAGCACTGGCCAGTGTTTCTCGGCCCACTGATCAGTGTGTGCTATTGGCACCAAGGCCATTGGTGTCAGGGTGAGAACCCAACGCCCGGTGAGTATCCGGTGCCTGTGCCTGCGCCCTGGCTGAACACGCCCAACCCTCAGGCCGAAGTGATCCTGCACGCCAATATCCTGCGTTATCTACTGACTGAACACAGCGAAAAGCTCGCCGGCTTGGTCGAGTTTCAGGACCCCAGAGTTTGGCTGGCGCAGGTTCTTGAGCAGGCCCGTGCCTGGCAATGGCGAGGCCCCCAGCAGCTCGAGTTTCTGGTGGTGCGCCGGTTGGAGGAGGCGACGCAAGGCAGCACGATGGGGTGGCAGCCGATAGCGGGCGAGGCACCAGCGGAACATTTTGAGCGGGTGTTACGGGAGTGGCAAAAGCATGAATAGGTGGGCGTGCAGCGTTTTGATAACGCTCGGTGTTGGATGGCTCTCGGGTTGTGCGCTGACACCGCCGGCTGAGCGTTTTACGCTGGAGGTGGATTTGCCGGCGCAATTTCGATTTATCGGGGCGGCCAACTACCGTCCCGCCAGGTATGAGCTCTGCACCCTGCCGCAGCGTCGGGGCAAAAGGCCTGAGCGCAAGATCTTTATTGCCGATTACAAACCCGTGGCTGGACGGGTGAGCTATGAGTTCCCGCTGACTGAAACCATTGAGGGGTGCCCTTCGGTGTTGCGTAGCGTGGAGTTCACTCTTTATGCGAAGTGGGGTGAGCTTGACACTGATGTAGGGGGCAGCTTCGCGGCAATGTCTTTCGCAGATCCTATTGAGTCTGAACGCGTAGCAGCGATGCCCGAGTCGGGTGTACAGGAGTTAATTGGACAATGCATGTGGTTTTTCCGGACAGCCGGCCCCGAGCATGCGATCAGAAAACTTTTGGAATGTAACGCGTTGGACGCGCACGGGAAAAGGCAAAAAACGCGCCCGGGTGGTGTAGTACAGAGAGAGCTGCTTCCTGGGAAAAAAGTAAGGCTGACGTTGAGCGTTACAGACGAGGAGGCACCCGCTTTTGAGGATACTTGGCTGGCTGTACCGGGGGGGTGGAGACGGTGCCGGGGTAAAAATTTCGAAGATCTATCCGGATACTGTGGCAGTAATACCACGGACTTTAAACCTATAACGATGCCGGATGGACGTGTCTGCGATGTTTATCCAACGTGCAATTAACAAGGAGTTGACTCATGAACCAGGCAGCATGGAAGCAACCTTTTTTCAGTAACGAGATGTCTGCTTGCCCGTTGAAAGGGCATTGGGCAAGCGTTTCTCTAGTTGACGAAACGGGCAGCGGGAAGGCTTATGGCGGGCTTGTCTACACAATCCAGGACAATACAGGGCGTCTGTACAAAGGAAGGTTGAATGGAGAGGGGTATGCCAAGCTCGAAGGGTTTTACTGTGGCCCGGTAATTCTTTCTCTGGATTCGCAGTATTCCGGCGAGGAGGAGCCGTATTCCAAATTGAGAAAGCGCAAGACTTACCCGTTACCTATCACCGAACTTCAAGCCCGCGCCGAACACACCCGATTTTCAGCGGCTGATGGCCAACGTATAGAGGGCAACCCTGCACAACGCCAGGCCGACCGATTTTATCAGGTTGAGGTGCGCGATCTGGTACGACATATTGCCCATCTGCCGCCGTTTGCCCCCAGAACCTATCACCCCCCAAGGCATGCGCTGAAAATGATGGCCGAGCTGGGGTTCGGTCCGGCGCAGCCCGCATTGTCAGGCGTCGTGTTGTTCCCCAACCTGCACACGGTGTTGGAGGTACGGCCTTTGCGGGCACTGCGCCCGATGTTGTCGACCGATGATCAGTTTTGTGCGTTGAACCTGTATCAATTGGCGTTGATGTCCACATTGAGCTACTGCAATTTTGGCCAGCAGCCTGCAAAACCTCCGGTGGAACACGTCAGTTTTCCCCTGGATCCCAGCGCAGGCAATCTGTTCGCGGAAAAACTCTCGGGGTTTCAAGAAGCCTGGAAGGTCGATCGTGATCAGTCTCAGCGTTTTTTCCCGTTGTATGAAGAGGTTCCATACTCCCAGCGGTTTGAGATTTTGCCCTTCGATCCTGAGTTGTATCCACAGAATCGGCCGAAGCTTGGAGAGAAACAGGAACATCCTGCCAGCCTGCATTTTTTTGATGATGAAGCGTCCGGTACTGATACCCAAGCGTTTATCAGTCATCACAACGAAGTAATTTTGATCGCTGTTCGAGGCACCGCCAGTGGTGCCGATGCACTACGCGACGCTAATGCCCACCAAGTGCCCTTTACCGATGGTGTTGGCAAAGCCCATGAGGGTTTTTATCTGGCCTATCGAGCGATGCGCGATTTTGTTCTGCATTACCTTGATCAATTCCACAACGGCCAGCGCATTGTGATTTGTGGCCACAGCCTTGGCGGCGCCATCGCGTTACTCCTGGCAGAGGGGTTACGCCGAGTTACTCGCGTTAAGTACAACATCCTCCTCTACACCTACGGCGCTCCCCGCGCCGCAGACTCCGAGTTCACCGAAGGCGCCACCGCCCTTATCCATCATCGCATCGTCAACCACAACGATCCGGTCCCCAGTGTCCCTGCCACGTGGATGAATACCACCGCCAAACTCTGGGTGCCGGGCGCCATCACGCTTTTTGCCGCGCCGGGGGCGGGTGGCCTGCTGTTCGCTGCCGGCCTTGTGCGTGTCGGCGGCAACCCTTACCAGCACCACGGCGAACAGCAGCACTTCATGCCTATCAAGCTGGCGGACGGCACGCACTCCTCGGTGTTATGGGCGCCCGGTTGTGAATCAATCCTCGAGGCCGGATGCAACCGGGTGCTGCAACTGCAAGGCGATATGCCCGAGCGTGCCAACCTGTTGAAACAACTGTTCCAGGCCAGCCAGCACTTCATGACCGCCAGTTACATTCCAGCCGCGTGGGCCACTCTGCGTCGCTGGCAGCAAACCGTCGACAGCCAGGGGCCTTTGATCACCGCCAGAGAGTTCGAGTTGATAGACCTGGCGCTCGACACAATGACGCAACAACTGCGCGACAAGAACCGCGAGCTCGAGCGTCGCCGCCCACCGAACCAGCGCGATTATGGGCATGCGCATAACCAGGCGCTGAACGCTGAAGTCGACCGCTTGCGCAGCAGCCGACGTCGATTGGAGTCGTTGCGCTGGCGGCGCCTGGACCGGCGTGACGTGTATGGCAGCCACGCCGACTCCACCGGTTTGCAGCCCAGCGTGAAGCGCTGGTTGCGCCACCCTGAAAACCGCAGGTTGGCGCAAATCGCCAGTATTCCTGCGCCGCTTAAGGACAGCGCCGGGCGGGTGCAGCCACTGGATATCGACTCAATTGTCTGACCCGTTGCTTACAAAAACTCCACCTGTGCCGGCCTGCGTTGCATCAGCACCTTGCCCTTGCGGATCGAATACAACGGCAGGCCCTGGCTACGGATCACCTCGTAGTCACTGTCTGCCGAAAGGACCAGCAGGTTGGCCGGGCGACCGGGTTCCAGGCCGTAACGATCACCCAGGGCCATGGCCTTGGCGCTGTTGTCGGTGACCAGGTCCAGGGCGCTCTGCAGGTTGCGGTAACCCAGCATGTGGCAGATGTGCAGACCGGCTTCCAGCACGCGCAGGATGTTGCCGTTGCCCAGCGGGTACCAGGGGTCGACGATGGAGTCCTGGCCGAAGCAGACGTTCATGCCGGCCTCGAGCAGTTCATTGACGCGGGTGACGCCTCGGCGTTTCGGGAAACTGTCGAAGCGCCCCTGCAGGTGAATGCTTTCGGTAGGGCAGGAGACGAAGCTGATGCCCGAGTGCCCCAGCAGGCGAAACAGTTTGGCGCAGTAGGCATTGTCATAGGAGCCCATCGCTGTGGTATGGCTGGCGGTGACGCGCGCGCCCATACCGCGGCTGCGGGCTTCTTCGGCGAGCACTTCGAGAAAGCGCGAGTGCGGGTCATCGGTTTCGTCGCAGTGCACGTCCACCAGGCAGCCGGTGCGTTCGGCCAGGTCCATCAGGAACTTCACCGAACTCACCCCTTGGTCGCGGGTGTATTCAAAGTGCGGGATGCCACCGACTACATCAGCGCCCAGGCGAATGGCCTCCTGCATCAGCTCGCGGCCATTACGGTAAGACTCGATGCCCTCCTGCGGGAAGGCGACGATTTGCAGGTCGATCAGGTGAGTGCTTTCTTCACGCACCTCCAGCATGGCTTTGAGCGCAGTGAGGTCAGGGTCGGTGACATCGACGTGGGTGCGCACATGCTGGATGCCATGGGCGGCCAGGGCCTGGATGGTTTTCTTGGCGCGAGCCTTGGTGTCTTCCTGGGTGATGGTGGCTTTGCGCTCGCCCCAGCACTCGATGCCCTCGAACAGGGTACCGCTCATGTTCCAGCGTGGCTCACCGGCGGTCAGGGTCGCGTCGAGATGGATATGTGGCTCCACGAAGGGCGGTATCACCAGGTTGCCGGCGGCGTCGAGGTCACCGGCCATTAAGGTGGGGGCCACGGTTTGTGCGGTAATGCGGGCGATCCGGCCGTGTTCCAGGTGCAGATCATGCAGGCCTTCACGGTTGCGCAGGCGGGCATTGATGATATGCATGGGCAAGTTCCTCTTGGCTTTGGATAATCAGGCAGGCAGCCGCCAGGTCATCAGGGTTATCAGCCACAAGGTTACCATCCTCATGGCAGCAGTCGGGTTCATGCCTGCACGTCAGTCAACGGTGCGCGCACGCGCAGGGCTGCGGTGAGTGCGATGTAGGCCAGGGACGCGGCCACAATCCCCACCAATGGCGCCACCCACGGTGAGTGAAACGCCAGCACGGTGCCCACGGCATACGCCGCCAGCCCCGGCCAATTGAACGCCGGCAGGCGTACATCGGCCAGGCGTGGGTATTGGCCGCGATAGCGGTAGAAGAAGTCCGCCATGATGACCCCGCCAATCGGCGGGATCACGGTGCCCAGCAGAATCAGATAAGGCACCAGCAGGTCGTACATGCCAAACAGTGCCAGCAGCGTGCCGATCACTGCGCCGGCCAGGGTCACGGTTTTGCGCCGCCGGGTTCGCAGCAGGTTGCAGCCGGCCACGGCGAAATTGTAGAGGGTGTTGTCCTGGGTGCTCCAGATGTTGAGCAGCAACATGGCCATCGCCGCCATGGCGAAACCTTGAAGCAGCAGTACCTCAACCACATCAGGTTGCTGATAGACGATGGCACCATAGGCACCGATCAACACCATCAAGCCATTGCCGATAAAAAAGCCGATCAGGCTGGCCAGCACCGCGACCTTGGCCGAGCGAGAAAAACGCGTCCAGTTGGTCGCCTGGGTGGCGCCGCTGACAAAGGTGCCGAATACCAGTGTGAGGGCGGTGGACACGTCCAGTTCCGCCGTCGGCACCACGGCCAGCAAGCCCTCCAGGCCGCCGACTTTGACGGTGGCGACCCACATCGACAGCAACAGCAGGATGCCCATGGCCGGCACCGCGATATAAGACAGAATCTCCAGCCCGCGATAGCCCACATAGGCGGTGGCGCAGAACAGCAGGCCAAACAGCACCATCAGTGCGAGCACCGTGCCTTGGTTCAATTCGAAATATTTGCCCAGTACCACGGCGGCGGTGGCGGTGCCCCAGGCATACCAGCCGATCTGGGTGAAGCCGAGGATCAGGTCGCTGAGTTTGCTGCCCACTTCGCCGAAGCAGAAGCGCCCCATCAGGACCGAATTCAAGCCGCTCTTGAACGCGATATAGCCCAGGCCCGCGGCGTAAATACCCAGCAACAGGTTACCCAAAGCCACGACACCGAGCATGTCGGTAAAACTGAACGCCACGCCCAGCTTGCCGCCGGCGAACATGGTCGCGGTAAAGAAGGTGAAGCCCAGCAACACCATGGCGGTGGACGCAAGGCCCTTGCGCGCATGCATCGGCACTTCGCTGAGGGGGTAATCGTTACCCGGTTCTTGCTGCGTCATGGCCTTGCTCCCTGGATGACTGACAGCCGTGCTGTTGCACTGCGCGTGCCAAACCGGCAGCGCGACGTATTTGTCGCCAGGCAGCTGTGTCGAGCGCGCCCAAGAAGGCACGAAAGCAGTGCAGCGGTGAGACAAAGTGGATCAGTCGAACAGCGTCTGGGTGGTCTCGCCACGATGAAACGCAAACGCCGCTTCAAGATCGCTTTCGATGGTGCGCCCACGGGACAGCGGGGGCAGGTCGTCGAGGGTGAAAAAGCCCACTTCAGTGGTTTCAAACCCGGCCGCCGGCGCCAGTTGGTCGACCCGCTCGCACAGAAAGTACAGCTTGTAGAAGTCCCGCACATCCGGGCGATACAAGCCCTTGGCCTTGTGCGTGACGCTGTACAGCGCGCGCGCCGTGACGCTCAGCCCGGCTTCCTCGCGGATCTCCTTGACGATGTTTTCCGCCGCTGACAGGCCGATATCGGCGTAACCACCGGGCAGCGCCCAGCAGCCGTCGGTCAATTCGCGCACCAGCAGAATCCGGTCGCCTTCGATCACCGCGCCGCGTACGTCAATCATCGGGGTTGAATAACGCTTGGCAAAATCCGGCACCAGCCCGGTGATGCGCGCAAGCGGCACATCCGCCAGTTGCGCAAGCATGCTGTGGGCAATCTCGGCAATTTCCTCGAGGCGCTCACGCTCAAAGTCGTCGGTGCAAAAATGCAGCCCCGTGGACGCCAGCGCCTGCAAGCGTTTGGCCTGGGCCAGCCAGAGGTTTTCCATGGGATATTCCTATAGATGTTTGATCATATAGAGGCGGCGCAGGCCGTGTTCCTCGGCGCGATGGGTGTGCAGATAGCCACGGCGACTGTACAGCGCGAGGTCCTCGGTCATCACCTCATTGTGCTCCTGTCGTAAAGGCTCAATCCACAGGCGCTTCGAAGATCGCCTCGATGGGCCGTTCGAACACCTTGGCGATCTTGAACGCCAGCGGCAAACTCGGGTCGTAGCGGCCGGTCTCGATGGCGTTGATGGTCTGGCGCGATACGCCCAGGCGCTGCGCCAGCTCGGCCTGGGACCAACCCAGTTCGGCGCGCAACGGGCGCAGCTGATTATTCATTGATAGCGCCTTGTGCCAATGATCGTGGCCACACACCAGACCCCGCCCATGATCGGCCATACCATAAAGGCCGACAGGCGCGGCAGGCCTGCGGTTTCCAGGAAACCGTAGCTGAAGGTGGTGAGGGCAGTGCACACAAATGCCACGGCAAGTGCTTCCAACTGAATCTTGCGGCCCAACTCATCCATGCTGTTCAGCCTGCGGATGATTGACACTGCCATCGCGATCATCGGAATAACCGGCAGCAATGCCAAGGCGATTTTCGCGGCGCCGTCAGGCATGGAGCGTACAAATGAGCTGGAAATTACCACGCAGGCAACGTACAGCAACACAATGGCTATAAATTCTACGAGGAAGCGTTTAGGCGACATGACTCTCTCCATGAGTAAAGTGTGCTTTACACTAGGTGTTCAGGTTTGTCGTGTCAAGCATGCTTTACATTGGCGCCGGCCAGGCATAAAAAAACCACCCGCAGGTGGTTTTAAACACTCAACCGCTTACTCGCCGCGATAGATGCAACCGCTGGTGCAGGTCTCATGGATGCGAATCGCGCTGAGTTCCGGCAACAGGGGTTTGAGCTCAGTCCAGATCCACTTGGCCAGCACTTCGCTGGTCGGATTCTCCAGGCCCGGGATGTCATTGAGGTAGTTATGGTCGAGGCGCTCGTACAGCGGCTTGAAAATCGCCTTGATTTCCGAGAAATCGCGGATCCAGCCGGTATGGGGATCCAGGTCGCCGCTCAGGTGGATCGCCACCTTGAACGAATGCCCGTGCAGGCGTCCGCATTTGTGGCCTTCCGGTACATGGGGCAGGCGGTGGGCGGACTCGAAGGTAAACTCTTTGAAGATTTCCACAGTATTTTAAGCTCGGTCAGGTATCTGGCAGGCGGAAAGTTTAACAGCTTGACCCCTTGCCGCGCATACCGCTGGGTCAGAGAGCTTGCAGTCGCTCGGCCAGTTCGCCGTTATCGGCTAGTTGCAGAAACTCATCCCCCAGCCGCCGGCTTTCACTCATCGCGGTTTGCCAGTATTTGTTGCGGCTCAAGTCATCGCCCATAAAGCGCTTGAAGTCGCTGCGGTCCGGCAATTTTCCATGGGGCAGGCGGGCCAGGTAGTCCCTGGAGGGCGCCAGTAGCAGCACATCCTGCAAGCCTTGTGGGTTACTGCGCCGCCATGGCAAGCCCTTGTCGAACCAGCCGGGGATCACCCGGTCGGTGAAGTGCGGGTACAGCACAATGTCGTCGCCGTGATAGGGCAGGTCGAGGTGATAGTCCAGCAGGCCACCGTCGCGGTAAGTGCCCGTGCCTGCGCCGGGCAGGTCGCGCACGCCTTGCATCACCATGGGGATGGAACCGGAGGCCAGCAGCGCCTGGCGCAGGTTGCCCAGCTGCAGGTCGAGGAAGCGCGAGGGGAAGTCCGTCAGCGCATGCACCGGAGGCGCCTGGCGCGGGTCGTGGATGATCAACCGCTCAAAATGCCGCGACAGCCGTGCACGGCCACGCAGGTTGTCGGCAATCACCGACGACAGGCCCAGTGCCAATCGCCCACGGTGGTCATCGGCGAGCAGGCCGTGGCTCTTGACCACCATGATATTCAGGCGATAGTCGGGGTTGTCCAGCACCCGCGCATCGCGGCCGGTCAGCAGGTCGTCGAGCATGCGTTGGCAGCTGCGGCTGACTTCGGCCATGGTCACGCCCTTGGCGAAGCGTTGTTCGTTATACAGGCGGCCGAGGTCCAGCAAGCCTTGCACCGGGTCGGGCAGGCACGCACTGGCAAACCGCCAGGAGCCGATGGACGCGCCGATCAGTGCGCGCTCACGCGGCGCGCGTGGCAACCAATCGCCGAACAGCGCCAGGTCCAGGCCTTGAATGCCCAACGCCTTGGGGCCACCGGCCGCACCGGGTAGGATGCCGACATCCGCCGGCGCAAGGCCTTGCTCGCGAATGCGTGTGAAAGCGCGTTTGCCGGCCTTGAGGGTCAGGGCGGGAAACTTGATGTGGATAGCAGTCATACAGGTCTCGGTTGCAGCGAACAGGCAATATAAGAGAAATCCTGCAGCGGTGGGTAAGGTTGCCGATTGAAAATTGCCATGGTGGCAATTCAGTTTCAGTTAAGTTGTCACGGGTACCGTGGTGGCCCATGTCCCTCATCGGGCCGCCCTCAAGGAACATCAGGATACGTAATGAAGGTAAATCTACGCGCGGGCAGGCTAGCGGCGCTGGTAATGCTTCTAGGCAGCGCAAGCCTGTCGGCCCATGACCTTGGGCAGGATGAAGCCCTGCGCCTGCGTCAGGAGGGCGTCATCGCGCCGCTGGAAGAGTTGCTGGGGCCGGCGCTGGAGCGCTATCCGGGCGCCAGGCTGCTGGACGCCGAGCTTGAGGAACACAAGGATAGGCCGGTGCGCTATATCTACGAAATCGAACTGTTGACCGTCGAAGGCGTGGTGCGCGAGATCGAGCTGGACGCCAGTACCGGTAAGCTGCTCAAAGATAAGGAAGACGACTGATGCGCCTGCTCCTGGTAGAAGACAACGTACCCCTGGCTGACGAATTGCTGGCCGGCCTGCAGCGCCAGGGCTACGCAGTCGACTGGCTGGCCGACGGCCGCGATGCCGCGTATCAAGGTCGCAGCGAACCCTACGACCTGATCATCCTCGACCTTGGCTTGCCGGGCCTGCCGGGTTTGGAGGTGCTGGCGCAATGGCGCGCGGCGGCCTTGGCCACCCCCGTGCTGGTGCTGACCGCACGCGATTCCTGGGCTGAACGTATCGAAGGGCTCAAGGCCGGCGCCGACGATTACCTGAGCAAACCCTTTCACCCCGAAGAACTCTACCTGCGCATCCAGGCGCTGTTGCGCCGTTCCCACGGCCAGGCCAACCAGCCGACGCTGCAATCCGCCGGCCTGCACCTGGATGAAGGGCGTCAGTGTGTGTTGCGCGATGGCGACGAGATCCAACTGACCGCCGCTGAATTCCGCCTGCTGCGCTACTTCATGTTGCACCCGCAACAGATCCTGTCTAAAAGCCACTTGGCCGAGCATTTGTATGACGGCGAGACCGAGCGCGACTCCAATGTGCTGGAAGTGCACGTCAACCACCTGCGCCGCAAACTGGGGCGCAGTGTGATCGAAACCCGGCGTGGCCAGGGTTACCGGTTTGGCGCCGCCCCGGCATGAGGTCGATTCAGCGGCGCCTGAGCCTGGGGTTGATCAGCGTCATGGTGGTGGTCGGCGTGGTGCTGGCGCAAACCAGCTTGTGGTTGTTCGAGGCCGGTTTGCAGCGCTACCTGGAAGCCGGGCTGCGCAACGACAGCGAGAACCTGCTGGCGGCACTGGTGCGTGGGCCCGAGGGTGTTCAGTTGGATGAGCAGCGTCTGTCACCGGCCTACCAACGGCCGTTTTCCGGGCATTATTTCCGCATTGATTTTGCCGACGTTCACTGGCGCTCCCGCTCGTTGTGGGACCAGGAACTGCCGCGCCTGACCGAGCCGGGGCTCAAGGGCAACCTGCAACTGGGCCCGGAACGCCAGCAACTGCTGGTGTTGCGTTCGGACTACAAGCGTTTCGGGCAGTTGATTTCCATCAGCGTGGCCCAGGACTACACGCCCGTGCGCGAAAGCTTTCGCTTGATGCGCCAGATCGGCTTGATCATCGGTTTGGCGGCGCTGTTGCTGGTGCTGATCCTGCAACGGGTCACCGTGCGCCGCGCCTTGCGCCCACTGGAGACGGCACGCAACCAGATTGCCCAACTGCAACAGGGCCGGCGCTCGCAACTCGATACCCAAGTGCCGTTGGAACTGGAGCCGCTGGTGGCGCAGATCAACCATCTGCTGGCCCATACCGAAGACAGCCTCAAGCGCTCACGCAATGCCTTGGGCAACCTTGGCCATGCGCTGAAAACTCCGTTGGCGGTGCTATTGAGTGCGGCCTCCAGCGAAGCGCTCAAGGATCACCCCGAACTCGGCAAACTGCTGCGCGAGCAGCTCGATCAAGTGCAGCAACGTCTCAACCGCGAACTCAATCGGGCCCGCCTGGCCGGCGAAACCCTGCCCGGCGCGCTGTTCGACTGTGAAAAAGAATTGCCCGGCCTGCTGGCCACATTGAGCATGATCCACGGTGAACACCTGGATTTGAGCTACCACGTCGACCCCGGCCTGCAATTGCCCTGGGACCGCGAAGACCTGCTGGAGCTGCTCGGCAACCTGCTGGATAACGCCTGCAAATGGGCGGACGCCGACGTGCGTTTGACGCTCAGCGAAACCCCGCGCAGCTTTCTGCTGGGCGTCGAAGACGACGGCCCCGGCATTCCGCAGGCCCAGCGTGAGCAAGTGCTCAGCCGCGGTGCGCGCCTGGATGAGCAGATTGACGGCCATGGCCTGGGGCTGGGGATCGTGCGGGACATCGTCGAGGTGTGGGGGGGGACGTTGCAGTTGCAGGACAGCGAACTGGGCGGGCTCAAGGTGCTGATCGAATTACCCAAACGTTGAGATCGTGCCCACGCGGAGCGTGGGAACGATCATTACACCCGAAACTGATCCATCAACCCCTGCTGCTGATTCGCCAGGCTGTTCAATGCCTGGCTCACCCGTGCCGACTCATTGGCCTGCTCCGACAGCGATTCAGTCACATCCCGAATCGTCGCCACATTGCTGTTGATCTCTTCGGCCACGGCGCTTTGCTGTTCGGCGGCGCTGGCGATCTGCAGGTTCATGTCGCTGATCACCGTGACCGCCTCGCCAATCTGGCGCAGGGCGGTGACCGCCTGGCCAACCTGCTCGACACTGCCCTGGGCCTGGCGATAGCTGTTGCCCATGGAGCCGACCACGTCGGTGGTGCCGCTTTGCAGATGCTCGATCACCCGGCGGGTTTCTTCTACCGACTCCTGGGTGCGCTGCGCCAGGTTGCGTACTTCGTCGGCGACCACCGCAAAGCCACGGCCAGCCTCACCGGCGCGGGCGGCCTCGATGGCGGCGTTGAGTGCCAGCAGGTTGGTTTGCTCGGCGATGCCACGAATCACTTCCAGCACCGAGCCGATCTTCTCGCTATTGGCCGCCAAGCCTTCGACCTGGGCCATGGCGGTGCTCATGTCCGCCGCCAGGTTGCCGATGTTGGTGGTGGTGCGGTCGATCACACTCAAGCCGTCGCGGGTGGCCTGGTCGGCATCGCGAGCAGCGTGTGCCGCCTGGGCAGCGCTGCGGGCGACGTCCTGGGCGGTAGCGCTCATTTCGTGGGAAGCGGTGGCCACTTGATCGACCTGGCGGTACTGCTGCTCCATGCCGGCGCTGGTTTGCGTGGCGATCGCGGCGGACTGGTCGGCAGTGCCACGGGCGTCCTGCACCGAGCGTTTGACTTGGGCAATGATCGGTTGCAGCTTGTCGAGGAAGCGGTTGAACCAGCCGGCCAACTCGCCCAGTTCATCCTGTTTGTCATAGGCCAGGCGGCGGGTGAGGTCGCCTTCACCGCTGGCAATGTCTTCAAGCATGCGCGCCACGCCAAGGATCGGCCGGGTCACGCTGCGGGCCATCAACCACACAAGCACTAAGCCAACCACGGCCGCCAGCAGGCCCAGGCTCAACTCCAGCAGCGTGCCACGGGCGTTGTCCGCGTCCAACTGGGCCTTGAGTGTTTCGGCGGGGCCGACCAGGACTTTCTCCGGCACATCCAGCAACACGCCCCACGGCTTGCCGCCGGGAATCGGCGCGAATGGTGCCAGCACCTTGAGTTGGTGACCGGTACGCAGGCTGCTGGTCTGCGGATTACTGGCCAACACGCTGATCAATTGCGCGCCGCTGGCGCTGTCGACCTGATCCAGACGCTGGCTGAGTTTGCCGGCGTCCGGGCTGTAGCCGGCGAGCAAACCGGTGGGGCTGAGGATGCTGACCTGGGTCTGGCCGTCGTACAGCTTCTGACTGGCCTGTTGGCTCACGGCCTGCAAGCTGTTGAGGTTGATGTCCACCGACAGCGAGGCGATGACTTTGCCGTTGACCATCAGCGGGAAGACGATGCTGGTCATCAGCACCTTTTGCCCGTCGATCACATAAAAGTAGGGTTCGATTACGCAGGGTTTCAGGGTGGCGCGTGGGCAGGTGAACCAGGCGTTGGCTTTTTCGCCGCTGGGGCCGACGCTGACGTCGGCCATGTCGCTTTCGGGCAGCGACATGGAGGTGAGTTTGCCCGGCGTTGGCTGCGACCAGTAGAGGGCGAAGCGGCCTTTGTCGTTGCTGCCCAGTTCCGCCTGATTGGCGAACAACTCGTCCTTGCCGTCCAGCGCATTGGCTTCAAACACCAGCGACAGGCCCAGCAGATCGGGGTTGGCCTGCAAGGCGGCCTTGACCTGGCGGGTCAGGTCTTCGCGGGTATCGAAGGCGTCGAGGAAGCGTTTTTCCGCCTGTTCACGCAAAAATAACACCTGGCGCGAAAAACCATGGCCGTACTGATAGGCGTCCATAAATTGCTGGCGAATGCCCAACGCCTGCACTTCACCTTGGGCCTCGATACGCGCATGGGCGGACGCGTCGAGCATCTGCATGCTGGACGCTTTGACCTGCTGTGAACTCTGCTCCATGCGAAACAGCGACAAACCCACCAGCAGGGTCACGATCCCCAGCAGGCACAAGCCCGCGAGCAGGGTGATTTTCCATTGAATGGAGAGCTGTCTAAGCGACATCGGGACATCCTTACCTGAAAACACAGAGAGACCCGTTTATCGGCTGTTCCGGAAATTTCTTTATTCAAACGTTCAATTTAAAGCCTGAAACGGCGTCGTTTTTTGACATGACGGCCCGCCTGCTGCAAAGTGCGCGCCCTCTAATAAGACCTCTTAAAGCCCGCACGCGGACGCCACCCGATGGCCGCCCGGTCGCGGGCCTGTCTGTTTTTATGTTTTTTGCTTGAGGTAACCATGATTAACGCAGTCATCGCCGCGGTCGGCACCATGCTGGTGCTCAGTTTGTCCCGCGTGCATGTGGTCATCGCCATCATCGTCGGCGCCCTGGTCGGTGGCTTGACCGGCGGGTTGGGCATCGAGGCCACGCTCAAGGCCTTTAACGGTGGCTTGGGCGGCGGCGCGACCGTGGCGTTGTCCTACGCCTTGCTCGGCGCGTTCGCGGTGGCGATTGCCAAGTCCGGCCTGGCTCACGCGCTGGCGGACAAGGCGCTGCTGCTGGTCGATCGCCAGGAAGCCACCGGCGGCAGCCATGTCAAATGGCTGCTGATCGGCCTGTTGTGGGGGGTGGCGATTGCTTCGCAGAATATTCTGCCGATCCATATCGCGTTTATTCCGCTGCTGGTGCCGCCACTGCTTTACGTGCTGACCAAGCTGCAACTGGATCGTCGCCTGATCGCCTGCGTAATGACCTTCGGCTTGATCACGCCGTATATGTTCCTGCCGGTGGGCTTCGGCAATATCTTCCTTAATCAGATCCTGCTGGCCAACGTGGCCAAGAGCGGCGTGGACATCAGCCAGGTCAACGTTACTCACGCGATGGGTTTGCCGGCGCTGGGCATGGTGGTCGGTCTGCTGGTGGCGGTGTTTATCAGCTACCGCAAAAAGCGCGTGTATGACCTGGAAAAAATCGAGCGCGTCGAGCAAGTGGCGGTGCAGTACAACCCGCTGACCCTGCTGGTGGCCGGCCTGGCAATTGCCTCGGCGTTTATCATTCAGCTGTGGCTGGACTCGATGATCATCGGCGCGCTGGCTGGGTTTCTGATCTTCTCGGTGTCGGGCATTGTACGCTGGCGCGAGACCGACGACCTGTTCACCGAGGGCATGAAGATGATGGCGATGATCGGCTTCATCATGATCGCCTCTTCGGGGTTTGCCGAGGTGCTCAAGGCTACCGGTGACGTGCGTTCGCTGGTGGAAGCCTCGGCGGCATTCATCGGGCATAGCCGTGGGGTGGGTGCGTTGCTGATGTTGCTGGTGGGGCTGTTGGTGACCATGGGCATTGGTTCGTCATTTTCTACGGTGCCGATTCTGGCGGCGATTTTTGTGCCGTTGTGTGTGCAACTGGGCTTCAGTCCGTTGGCGATTGTGTGCATCGTGGGGACGGCGGGTGCATTGGGCGATGCCGGTTCGCCAGCGTCGGACTCCACGCTCGGCCCGACTTCCGGCTTGAATATCGACGGCCAGCATCACCATATCTGGGACACCGTGGTGCCGACCTTCCTGCACTACAACATTCCGTTGCTGGCGTTTGGCTGGATTGCTGCGATGACCCTCTAGTATCTGGAACAGGTTCAATTGTGGCGAGCAGGCGTGCCCTGCGTTGGAGCGCGAAGCGGTCCTGAATCCAGGCACCTCGATCTACCTGGCGTGTTACGGCGCCTGAAAAGGGGGCTGCTACGCAGCCCAGCGCAGGGCAAGCCTGCTTGCCACAACAGTCCAGTCGCCACTCAGCCAAGGTGTCCTACAGATATTTCGCCACTGGCCGTTAACCTCTCAAGTCGCCACGAATAAGAGAGAAAAGCCATGCGTCTGAGTTTGAAGGCCAAAGTCCTGTCCCTGGCCGTTGTGCCGGTGTTGTTGTTTGCCGTGGTCATCAGCCTGACCACGGTGTGGATCCTGCAGGGCCAGGCGCGCAATGAGGTGGATGAAACCCGCCAGCGCCTGCTCAACGACGCCAAGGCCACCCTGCAAGGTTATGTGGAAGTGGCGATGACCACCATCAAGCCGCTCTACGACGCGGCCGCCCCCGGCGATACGGCGGCGCGGGCGCAGGTGGTCAAGCTGTTGTCCAACACGGCTTACGGCAAGGACGGCTACTTCTTCGGCTACGACTCCGAGACCATCCGCCTGTTCAAGGGCAACAGCCCCGACGGCGTGGGCAAGAGTTTCAAGGACAACCGCGACCCCAACGGTGTCTACGTCAACCGCCACCTGGTCAAGGTCGGCAAGGACGGCACCCACTACCTGCAATACAGCTCCACGCAACCTGGCCAGACCGAGCTGGTGCCCAAGCTTGGCTACACCGAGTACCTGCCCAAGTGGGACATGGTGATTGGTACGTCGGTGAACCTCGATGGCATCGAAGCCCAGGTGGCGGTGGTCGAGGCCAAGGTCGAAAAACGCATGGAAGGCGTGCTGCTGAGCATCCTCGGCGTGGCGGTGGTGGTGCTGTTGGTGATTGCAGCGGTCGGCATGCTGGTGGCCAATACCATCTTGCGCCCACTGAACCTGATGAAAGCCAACCTCGACGATATCGCCGCGGGCGAGGGCGACTTGACCCGCCGCCTGGCCATCACCAGCCAGGATGAGCTGGGGGAATTGGCCGGCGCGTTCAACCGCTTCGTCGACAAGATCCACGGCCTGGTGCGTCAAATCACCGAAATGACCGCGCAACTTACCGGGCTGGTCAGCCAGGTGTCCGAGCAGGCCCAGCGCTCGGAAACCGCCATGGAGCGCCAGCGTCACGAGACCGATCAGGTGGCGACCGCCATCAACCAAATGTCCTCGGCAGCCCACGAAGTGGCACGCAGTGCGCAAGGCGCCGCCGTCGCCGCGCAACAGACCGACGCCGAAGGCCAGGCCGCCAAGCGGGTGGTGGACGGCAGCATCGCGCAGATCCATGCACTGGTGAATGACATTCGCAGCAGCGGCGTGTCCCTCGACAGCTTGCAGCAGGATGTGTCGTCGATTGTCAGCGTGCTTGGCGTGATCCGTTCGATTGCCGAGCAGACCAACCTGCTGGCCCTCAACGCCGCCATCGAAGCCGCACGCGCAGGCGAAGCCGGGCGTGGTTTTGCGGTGGTCGCCGACGAAGTCCGCGCGCTGGCCAGCCGCACGCAAACCAGCACTCAGGAAATCCAGGGCATGATCGACCGCTTGCAAAAAGGCACGGTTGCCGCTGTGGATGCCATGCGCCGCTCCAGCGATGCCGGTGACGGCACTTCTGCCCAGGCCAACCAGGCCGGCGCGTCGCTGGACACCATGGCGCAGTTGATCGGCACCATCAACTCGATGAACGCGCAAATCGCCAGCGCCGCCGAAGAGCAGACCGCCGTGGCCGAAGAGATCAACCGCAGCGTGCATCAGATTGCCGTGGCGGTGGACAGCGTGGCCGATGAAACCCAGTTGGGCGCGCAAACCTCGCGCAGCCTGGCGGACCTGGGCCAGCGCCTGGGGCAATTGGTGGGGCAGTTCAGGATCTGATCAACCCTGGCTTCAGCGTATGTTTGCCTGGCGCTGATACGCATAGGCCTGTCACCGCCCCTGCGTTAGACGCCACGCATCAGCAGGCCGAAGCGCAGGTCCATGTCGCTCGGCAGTGGCACATACACCGTGTGCCCATCCCCCGGCGCCACGTCTATGGCCTCGCCCTTGGCGTTGTGCAGGTTGGCGAGGTCAAAGTGAAAGTTGCCGGCCGGTGTCATCAATTCCAGATGATTGCCCACGGCAAAGCGGTTCTTCACCTTGACCTCGGCCAGCTCGGCCCGGCGTTCGCCGGTCAATTCGCCGACAAACTGCTGGCGCTCCGACACTGAGCTGCCGTTCTGGTAGTTCTGGTATTCGTCGTGTACATGGCGACGCAGGAAACCTTCGGTGTAGCCACGTTGGGCCAGGGACTCAAGATTGGTCATCAGGTTGCGGTCAAACGCTCGGCCCGCCACCGCATCGTCAATGGCCTGGCGATACACCTGGGTGGTGCGCGCGCAGTAGAAGTGGGACTTGGTGCGGCCCTCGATCTTCAGCGAATGCACGCCCATGTGCGTCAGGCGCTCCACGTGCTGCACGGCGCGCAGGTCCTTGGCGTTCATGATGTAAGTGCCGTGTTCGTCTTCGAAGGCGGGCATCTGCTCATCCGGGCGGTTGGCTTCTTGCAGCAAAAACACTTGGTCGGTCGGCGCACCGATACCCAAGGTCGGTTCACAGTGCTGGACGATATCGCCCGTGGCGTTCTCCACCGCCGGCGTGGCCGAGTATTTCCAGCGGCACGCGTTGGTGCAGGTACCTTGGTTGGCATCGCGCTTGTTCATATAGCCGGACAACAAGCAGCGCCCGGAATAGGCCATGCACAGGGCGCCATGCACAAACACTTCCAGCTCCATGGCGGGCACCTGTTGGCGGATTTCGCCGATTTCTTCCAGTGATAACTCTCGCGACAGAATCACCCGGCCGATACCTTGCTGCTGCCAGAACTCGACGCTGGCCCAATTCACTGTATTGGCCTGCACCGACAAGTGAATCGGCATGCACGGGAAGTGACGGCGTACCAGCATGATCAAGCCCGGGTCGGACATGATCAACGCGTCCGGGCCCATGGCGATCACCGGGGCCAAATCCTTGAGGAAGGTCTTGAGCTTGGCATTGTGCGGGGCAATGTTGACCACCACGTAGAAACGCTTGCCCAGTGCATGCGCCTCCTGGATGCCGAGCGCGAGGTTGGCGTGGTCGAACTCGTTATTGCGCACCCGCAGGCTGTAGCGCGGCTGGCCGGCGTAGACCGCATCGGCGCCGTAGGCGAAGGCATAACGCATGTTTTTCAGGGTGCCGGCGGGGGCGAGCAGTTCGGGGGCAATCACGGGGGGCATGGGCTCAGGTCGCAAAAGGTCGCGAGGGTAAAGGAGCTGGCCTGAGTATTTATTGATCCAGGTCGGGCTTTTGCCGGTTTTTGTATCGCCGTGTATGGGGGGGGGGGCTGTTCTACTTCAATACCTGCGCCACCCGCTACGAACGGCTTGGGGATGATTGGCGTGCACACGCCCGAATACGCGGGCGATTCAGGCACTGTTGAACGAGGCCAAGGCGATTCAGTGAGGCGGTCTATGCTTGAAGGGCACTCCCAGGTTTTGCCGCGGACTAAGCAACAGGGCCGCTGAAGGCCCTCTGCTTTTCTGACATGGACCGGACATGAACCAAACCAACCTTCAATTCAAAACCCTGCTGTTATTGCTGGTCCTGGTGACCATCGCCTTTATCTGGATATTGCTGCCGTTCTACGGCGCGGTGTTCTGGGCGGTCATCCTTGGCATCATCTTCGCCCCGATGCAGCGGCGCCTGCAGCAACGCTTCAGCTGGAACCGCAACCTGACATCGCTGGCGACTCTGACGGTGTGCCTGGTGATTGCGATTCTGCCGGTGATCATCACCAGCGTGCTGCTGGTGCAAGAGGGCGCCACCCTCTACAAAAATATCGAAAGCGGTAAGTTGGACGTGGCGGGCTATATCGAACAGTTCAAGAACTTCCTGCCGCCGTACTTCCAGCACCTGCTCGACCGCTTCGGCATGGGCAACCTGGAGGGCCTGCGGGAAAAGATCGTCAAGAGCGCGATGCAGGGCAGCCAGTTCTTTGCCACCCAGGCGTTCAGCTTCGGCCAGGGCACGTTTGATTTCCTGGTGAGCTTTTTCATCATGCTGTACCTGTTGTTTTTCCTGCTGCGTGACGGCCCGGAACTGGTGCGCAAGGTACGTACGGCGGTGCCGTTGGCCGAGCCGCAAAAGCGCCGGTTGCAACTCAAGTTCAATCGGGTGGTGCGCGCCACGGTCAAGGGCAACGTGCTGGTCGCCGTGACCCAGGGTGCGCTGGGCGGTTTGATCTTCTGGTTCCTGGACATTCCCAGCGCGTTGCTCTGGGCGGTATTGATGGCGTTTCTGTCGTTGTTGCCGGCGGTCGGCGCAGGGATTGTGTGGGGGCCGGTGGCCGCCTACTTCCTGTTGAGTGGCTCGATCTGGCAGGGCGTGGTACTGGGCTTGTTCGGCGTGTTCGTGATCGGGCTGGTGGACAATGTATTGCGCCCGATCCTGGTGGGCAAGGACACCAAGATGCCGGATTACCTGATCCTGATCTCGACCTTGGGCGGCCTGTCAGTGTTTGGCTTGAATGGCTTTGTGATCGGGCCGCTGGTGGCGGCGCTGTTTATGTCCAGCTGGGCGCTTTTTGTCGAAAGCAAACCGCGGGTCAAGCTGCCATTGCCATAGATTTCAGGCGTGAAGCCTGAAGTTCGACACCTGCTGTTGCTGTTGTTGCGCAGCGGACAGTGAGGTGAGCGGGCCGCTGATGGTTTCGCCATCGCGTACCACATACCAGCAGGCCAATAACCCAAGCTCCCGGAGTGGGGCGGGGACGGCACTGCCGACAACGGACATGATTTGAACAGTGGGCATAGGGACCTCCAATGGCTATGGGGGTCACCTTACGGGCTGATGGCGCGTAGGAAAAATCACCCATCTCGATAGTCAACATCAACGCCAGGCGTCAATCGACCACTTGATCGAGCATGTTCACCACTTCCTGTTCGCTGAGCAGGCCTTTGCGCACCAGGTTTTCTGCCAGCAGCGCGAGAAATTTTGCACTGCGGTGGCCTTCAAGGTGCTTGAGTTCGGTGAGTGCGCTGTAGACCTTGCTGGACGTGCACAGGCCAGCGGTGCGGTGCGGGTTTTGCGTGGGCATGTTCAGTCGTCCTTAATTGTTATTGGGTGGACCGCTCGATAGTGAGACCGTTGGGTGACGTAAACATGACAGCGCAAGCTCAGGTCTTGCAAGTGGACATTTGACAGTCATGATGTGGGATTGCGCATCGGGCATTGTCCTCATAGCGACCTTGGCATGATAAAACCGGGCTTTTCAGGCAAAACACAGGCAAAACCCAAGCAAAAAAAGACCCCGCGTGTGGGCGAGGCCTGTTCATTTCCAACCTGACTGCGTATTACCAGCCGCGGCCATAATAACCGTGGGGAGGGCCGTAGTAGCCGCGCGGTGGGCCGTAATACACCGGTGCCGGGCGGTAGTAAACCCGCTGTTGCACATATACCGGCGGTGGCGGTGCGTAGTAGACCGGCGGCGGCGCGGCATACACCGGTTGCGGCTGCACATACACCGGTTGCTGCACGTAGACCGGCTGGGATTGGCTGGCAACTACGGAGCCGACAACGGCTGCGCCGATCAAACCACCCAATATGGCCGGGCCACCCCAACCACCACCGTGGGCGGAGGCTTGGCCTGCCATAGCGAGTGCGCCGATAAGCAAGGCGATTTTGGGGATTTTACGAATCATGGTCATTCCTCGGTTAGCCCCTGCGCTTGTGGTCTGCAATCAATAGACTCAAGGATTGTCGCGGGGATACTTTTAAGACAACGTATTTCTGAAAAACAGCACCGCCGCTAGGTAAAGGTTGTGTAAGGTCTGTACCGATTTGCTTACTCAAAGGAGTTTTCCATGCAGATGCACCCCAACAAGGACACCCAACTGTGCATGTCATTGTCGGCGCGTCCCGGGAATTTTGGCTTGCGATTTCACAACCATCTGTACGAACAACTGGGGCTGAATTTCTACTATAAAGCCTTCAGCAGCCAGGATTTGCCCGGTGCGATCGGCGGTATTCGGGCGCTGGGCATCCGTGGTTGCGGGGTGTCCATGCCGTTCAAGGAAGCCAGCATCGCCCTGGTGGATGAGCTGGACGCTTCGGTCAAGGCCATCACCTCGCTCAACACCATCGTCAACACCGACGGCCATCTCAAGGCCTACAACACCGACTACATTGCGGTGGAACAACTGCTGAAAAAACATGCGGTACCCAAAGACTCGACCTTTGCCCTGCGTGGCAGTGGCGGTATGGGCAAGGCGGTGGCCAGTGCCCTGCGCGATGGCGGCTACGCCAACGGCGTGATTGTGGCGCGCAATGAAGCGGCGGGCCGGGCGTTGGCGCAAAGCCTGGGGTATGAGTGGCGAGCAGAACTGGGCGAGTTGCGCCCGCAGATGCTGGTCAACGTGACGCCGATCGGCATGACCGGCGGGGCAGAGGCGGACCAGTTGGCCTTTGACGCCGACGCTGTGGACGCTGCTGAGACTGTGTTCGATGTGGTGGCGATCCCCGCGGAAACGCCGTTGATCCTGCGTGGGCGTGCCCAGGGCAAACGGGTGATTACCGGGTTGGAAGTGATCGCGATCCAGGCGTTGGAGCAGTTTGTGCTGTACACCGGTGTGCGGCCGACGCAAGAGCAGTTTGAGGCGGCGGTGGCCTTTGCCCGAACCTAAAGCGCTGCGCAGGTCCAAATGTGGGGGCGGGCTTGCTCGCGAAGGCGCAGTGTCAGTCACTGGATATATCGACTGATCCACCGCCTTCGCGAGCAAGCCCGCTCCCACATTTTAGATCGGGTTAAGCCTGTTCCAGCTGGGCCAGGCGTTCTTCCAGCGCTGCAATCCTGGCTTCAAGCTCCTCAATACGCTCCACCGAAACCCCACCGGCCGAGCGCTCCACCGGGCTCCCGCGTGCCGCGATAATCGCCTCAATATCCGCCGGATCCCCCAACGCATGGGTATAACGGTCTTCCCGTTGCCCGGCCTGGCGCGGCACCAGCACCGCCAGCCCGCGTGCAATCAGGCGTTCGAGCTGGTGCACGACCTGTTCGGCGTCTTCAAAATCATGCATGCGGCCGCTACGGGTCAGCAGTTCGTTGACGGTCTGCGGCCCACGCAAAAACAGCAGCCCTATCAGGATCACCTGGGCCGGCACCAGCTCCAGCGCCTTGTCCACCCGGTGCTCCCAGCGGTCGGCGCGGCTGCCCATCACCAGGCGGGTAAAGCCCTGGCCTTCGAGCACCCGCAGGCTCTGGCCGACCTGGCCCTGGCTCAAGTTGGTCACCGGTTCCCGGCTGGTCTTCTGGTTGCAGGCCAGCACCAGCGCATTAAGCGTGAGCGGATAGGTTTCCGGGTTGGTCGCCTGTTTTTCGATCAGGCAGCCCAGGATGCGGATTTCCGTGCTGTTCAGGCGTGGCTCAGCAGTGTCGGTGTCGTGCTCGGCGGTCATCGCGCTTTCCCTATGCAGTGAAGCTCACTAGCCTAATCCTGAAAAAATAAAAGACAAGCCGCAGGCATGGCTATAATCGCCGCTGGTTCAAACCCTGCCATTACCGTGAGACTGTCATGACTATTTCCCTGTACGCCGCTTCTATCCCGGTCTTCAAGCAAATGCTCAACGCCCTGAGCGATGTACTGAACAAAGCCGAAGCCCACGCCACCGCCAAGAACATCGAACCCAACGCCTTGCTGCAAGCGCGTCTGTTCCCGGACATGTTCCAGCTGGTGCGCCAGGTGCAGATCGCCGTCGACTTCGCCAAGGGTGTTTCCGCGCGCCTGGCCGAAATCGACGTGCCGAAGTACGAAGACAGCGAAGTGACCTTCGCCGACCTGCAAGCGCTGATCGCCAAGGTGCTGGCATTTGTCGACACCATCAAGCCTGAGCAAATCGACGGCAAGGAAGGCATCGAAATCATCACCCGCCCAGGCACGCCGAAAGAGAAGCGCTTCAGCGGCCAGTCCTACCTGCTGACCTACGGCCTGCCGCAGTTCTTCTTCCACGTCACCACTGCTTACGCTTTGCTGCGCCATAACGGTGTGGAAGTGGGCAAGCGCGATTACATGGGCGCTTTCTAAGCCTCCAGATACAAAAAAGCCCGGGGTCGTTCTTGTCGAACGCCCCGGGCTTTTTTACGCCTTATGGTTAAGCCGTTTGCTCTTCCTTGCCCAGGCAAGCGGCTGCCGTGAACAGCACATCGGTGGACGAGTTGAGCGCGGTTTCCGCCGAATCCTGCAGCACACCGATGATGAAGCCCACGGCCACCACCTGCATGGCGATCTCGCTGGGAATGCCGAACAGGCTGCACGCCAGGGGAATCAGCAGCAACGAGCCACCGGCCACACCCGACGCGCCGCAGGCGCATACCGCCGCGACCACGCTGAGCAGCACGGCGGTTGGCATGTCCACGGCAATACCGAGCGTGTGCACGGCGGCCAGGGTCAACACGGTGATGGTAATCGCCGCGCCGGCCATATTGATGGTGGCGCCCAGCGGGATCGACACCGAATAAGTATCTTCATGCAGGCCCAGGCGTTTGCTCAGCGCCAGGTTCACCGGGATATTCGCCGCCGAACTGCGCGTGAAGAACGCGGTGATGCCGCTTTCGCGCAAGCACATCAGCACCAGCGGATAAGGGTTGCGGCGCAGTTTCCAGAACACGATGGCCGGGTTGATCACCAGCGCGACGAACAGCATGCAGCCGATCAGCACCACCAGCAGGTGGGCATAACCGAGCAGGGCGCCGAAACCGGAGGTGGCCAGGGTCGAGGCCACCAGGCCGAAGATGCCCAGCGGCGCAAAGCGGATGACCACGCGCACGATCAGGGTGACGCCGTTGGACAGGTCGTCCAGCACCGTGCGAGTGGTAACACCAGCATGGCGAATCGCGATGCCCATGCCGATGGCCCAGGCCAGAATACCGATGAAGTTGGCATTCATCAGCGCGCTTACCGGGTTATCCACCACGCTCAGCAGCAGGCCTTGCAGCACCTCGCCGATGCCGCCGGGGGCGCTGACGGTGGCGTCATGGGTGGCCAGTACCAAAGTCGACGGGAACAGCATGCTGGCAACCACCGCGACGACGGCAGCGGCAAAGGTGCCGAGCAGGTACAGGAACAGGATTGGCTTGATATGGGTTTCCTGGCCATGTTTATGGTTGGCGATCGACGCCATGACCAATACAAACACCAGAATCGGTGCAACGGCTTTCAGCGCGGTGACAAACACCTTGCCGATAAACCCGGTGGCGCGCGCCGCCTCGGGCAATAACAGGGCGAGCAGGATACCGGCCAGCAGGCCGATGACAATTTGGGTGACCAGGCTGACGCGCATCAGTCGTTGCAGCAGGGAAGGGGCAGCAGTCATAAACAGTTGTCTCTAGTTTTTTTAGTAGGACGCAGCATTGCAGGCAGGTAGCGCCGTAGGAAGCAGGCCCAAAGTCTAACATGCTGTAGGAAGCGTCCCATTCGGTGCGGCATTCCGTCACCCGCACCTGTAGGGTTTGGCCAGGCCAAGACCTATTCTGTTAAGATTGCTGCCTCTCATCTTTCCTCTCTGTCAGCGAGCCCTTCGGGCTGTCGTTGATGTCGTCGTTTCTGGAGTTTTCATGTTGTTCCCTATCCTGCTGCTGTCGGCCGCCGGTTTTACCGTGCTGACCACAGAATTCATCATTGTCGGGCTGCTGCCGTCGATCGCCCGCGACCTGAACGTCAGCGTGTCCCAGGCCGGGCTGCTGGTAACGCTGTTCGCATTTACCGTGGCGGCGTTCGGACCGTTCCTGACCGCATACTTCGCTCGGTTCCAGCGCAAGCGCCTGTTTATCAGCATTCTGATCATGTTTGCGCTGGCCAATACCGTGGCGGCATTGGCGCCGAATATCTGGGTCATGGCCTTGGCGCGCTTGATTCCGGCGTTGGGTTTGCCAGTGTTTTGGGCCTTGGCGAGTGAAACGGCAGTGGATATCGTCGGGCCGGAATTCGCCGGCCGGGCCATTGAAAAAATCGGTTTCGGGATTGTCTGCGCCACGGTGTTCGGCATTCCGGTGGGCACCTTGATTTCCGATATGTTCGGCTGGCGCACCGCGTTTGCCATTCTCGCCGTGGTCGCGTTGGCCAAGGCCTTGCTGCTGTTTATCTACCTGCCGGTGACCACACCCAAGAACGATCAGGTGAGCCTGCGCTCGCAGTTCAAGATCCTGCGCAGCCCGTTGATGCAGGGCCATATCCTGCTGTCGATCCTGGTGTTCAGCGGCATGTTTACCGCATACACCTATCTGGCGGACATCCTCGAGCGCCTGGCCGGCTTCGACGGCACGCGGGTGGGCTGGTGCCTGATGGGCTTTGGCGCGGTGGGCCTGATCGGCAACGCCCTTGGCGGGCGTGCGGTGGACCGTCATCCGCTGATTGCGTCCATGGTGTTCTGCGCGTTCATGATCGCCGGCATGGTCGCGGTGGTCCCGGCGATTCACTCCAGCATTGGTCTGGCAGCGGCGATGGCGGTGTGGGGCGTGACCCAGGCGGCGATGTTTCTGGTCAGCCATGTGCGCCTGATGAAAGCCGCGCCCCACGCCCCGGCGTTTGCCGCGTCGTTGAACATCGCCGGGGCCAATCTGGGGATTGGCCTTGGGGCCATGGTGGGTGGGCATGTGATCGACACCCTGGGTCTTGCCAACCTGGGCTTTGCGGCGTCCGGGTTTATCCTGGTGTCGATCCTGCTGGCGCTGTGGTTGATGACCGTGAAACCTATGCCTGCCCGCGCTTGATCGTTCCCACGCTCTGCGTGGGCATGCATCCTGTGACGCTCCGCGTCACCGCGTTAACAGCAGGACGCGGAGCGTCCGAGGCGGCATTCCCACGCGGAGCGTGGGAACGATCAACCTTGCCGTCAGGGCAGGGCGGTAAACAGCTCGCGCCGCGCCCCTTCGGTAATCGCCACGATGCCGGGGTGTTTGATCTTGCGCTCCACCGAGATTGCGTAGAACGACTCGGTGACCGCATCGGTCTGGCCGATCAGCGCTACGCCATATTGGCGCACCACCTCATCGGCGATCACGCTGGGGGCAATAAATATCCCGCTGCCCGACTGCCCAAACGCCTGCATCAACGCGCTGTCGTCGAACTCACCGATGATCCTCGGCTGGATCTGCTGCTCGGCAAACCAGCGCTGCAAGCGGCTGCGCACCACCGTCTCCGCACCCGGAATCAATAACGGCGCGCCCTGCAGGCAGTGTGGGAAATCGCCGCCGTATTGGTCAGCCAACGCCTGAGTGGCAAAAAAGCTGATGCCGCATTCCCCGAGTTTCTGGCTGTAGCCTTTGATGTCCAAATGCGTAGGCATCGGGCTGTCGGAGATCACCAGGTCCAGGCGCTGAATCGCCAGGTCGGCCAGTAAGCGTTCGAGTTTGTCTTCACGGCAGGTGATGCGCATCGGCTCGCTCAGCTCCATGGTCGGCGCGATCAGCCGGTAAACGATGGACTTGGGCACCACATCCGCCACCCCGACCCGAAACAGGATCTGCTGTTCGTCGGGTGCTGCGCGCAACATGGCTTCCAGTTCGTTACCGGTCTGGAACATCTGTTCGGCGTAGGGCAAGGCCCGTCGCCCGGCTTCGGTGAGTTCCAATTGGCGACCGACGCGTTGAAACAGCGCGATACCAAAGGTCTGCTCCAGCAGGCTGATCTGGCCGCTGATGGTCTGGGGCGTGAGGTTCAGCTGCTCACACGCGCGCACAATACTGCCGGTCTTGGCCACCACCCAGAAGTAATGCAATTGTCGATAATTGAGCATGGCGGCCTACACTTCGTAAAAATCGAAGTATATATGAGAAAAATACGAATTTTACTGAAGTGTTCAGCTGCATAGAATGCCTCGCTATCGAGGGGCCACTATTTGGACCCAATGGTTCTAACGAGGAATACATGATGAAACTCAATTCCCTGGGCGCGGCGTCCGTCCTTGCGCTTTCATTGGTGATGATCAGCGGCTGTGATCAAGTCGAAAAGAGCGCGCAGCAGGTGCTGGGCAAAGCCACCGAATCGGCCAAACAAGCCATCGATGACACCCACAAGGCCGCCGAGCAGGCATTGAGTGAAGCGACCCAGGGTTTGATCCAGCCTGAAAAAGACGCTGAGCAGGCCGAAAAAGAATCTGAAACCGAACGTAAAGAAGCTTAATTTCCCAGCACAACGTCAGGACTGACCTATGGACTACCTTTTACAACTGGCCGCCAGCCCGACCGCCTGGGTCGCACTGGCCACCTTGATCGTCATGGAGATCGTGCTGGGCATCGACAACCTGATCTTCATCTCGATCCTTACCAATAAATTGCCCGAGAAGCACCGGGCCAAAGCGCGGCGTATCGGCATCAGCATGGCGTTGATCCTGCGTCTGGGCCTGTTGAGCACCATCGCGTTTATCGTGCAGTTGACGGCGCCGGTGTTCGAGATCTTCGGTCAGGCGTTCTCCTGGAAAGACATGATCCTGATTGCCGGTGGCCTGTTCCTGGTGTGGAAGGCTACCACCGAGATCCACCACAGCATGGACCCGGAGCCCGAGGACAAGGCCACCGTCAGCAACACCGTGGCCATCGGCTTTGCCGCTGCGATTGGGCAGATCCTGTTGCTCGACCTGGTGTTCTCCATCGACAGCATCATTACCGCCGTGGGCATGACCGAGCACTTGCCCATCATGATCATCGCCGTAGTCGTCTCGGTGATCGTGATGTTGGTGGCGGCTGAACCGTTGGCCAAGTTCATCAACGACAACCCGACCGTGGTGATGCTGGCCCTGGGCTTCTTGATCATGATCGGCATGACGCTGATCGCCGAAGGCTTCGGCGCCCACGTGCCAAAAGGCTACGTGTATGCGGCCATGGCGTTCTCGGCGGTGATCGAATGCCTGAACATTGCCCGGCGTAACCGCCACAAGCGTTTGCTCGCTGCCCGCCAGTAAGCGCTGAACCCAAAAGCCGGCTGCGCTCACAAGAGCCCAGCCGGCTTTTTACTGTCTGTTAGAATCGGCCCACTTGTTACCTTGAGGTCCACCATGAACGAGCCGATTCGCCTCACCCAGTACAGCCATGGCGCGGGTTGCGGCTGCAAGATTTCGCCCCAGGTGCTGGAAGTGATCCTTGCCGGCAGCGGCGCACAGAACCTCGACCCCAACCTGTGGGTGGGCAACACCTCGCGCGACGATGCGGCGGTGTACGCCATCGATGACGAGCGTGGCGTGGTCTCCACCACCGACTTTTTCATGCCGATTGTCGATGATCCGTTCGACTTCGGCCGTATTGCCGCCACCAACGCCATCAGTGACATTTACGCCATGGGCGGCGACCCGCTGATGGCCATTGCGATTCTGGGCTGGCCAGTGAATGTGCTGGCGCCGGAAGTCGCCCGCGAAGTGATCCGTGGCGGTCGCTCGGTGTGCGACGCCGCCGGCATTCCACTGGCGGGCGGGCACTCCATCGACGCGCCGGAGCCGATATTCGGCCTGGCCGTGACCGGCATCGTGCAAAAGCGCCATATGAAGCGCAACGACACCGCCACCGCGGGTTGCCAGCTGTACCTGACCAAACCGCTGGGCATCGGCATCCTTACCACCGCCGAGAAAAAGGGCAAATTGCGCGAGGCGGATATCGGCCTGGCCCGTGACTGGATGTGCACGCTCAACAAGCCTGGCAGCCGTTTTGGCAAGTTGGCCGGCGTCACCGCCATGACCGATGTCACCGGTTTCGGCCTGTTGGGGCATTTGGTGGAAATGGCTGACGGCAGTGGTCTCACGGCCCGCATCGAATATGCCAGAGTCCCACTCCTGCCAGGGATCGAAGACTACCTGGACCAAGGCTGCATGCCCGGTGGCACCCTGCGCAATTTCGACAGCTATTCAAGCAAACTGGGGCGTCTGCAGGAGCTGCACAAGCGCGTGCTGTGCGACCCCCAGACCAGCGGCGGCCTGTTGATCGCCGTCACCCCGGAGGGCGACGCCGAATTTCGCACCGTGGCCGCAGAACTGGGCCTGAGCCTTGAGCCGATCGGCGCACTGGTTGAGCGACAGACCCACGCGGTAGAGGTGTTTTGATGGCAATTGACATCACCGACTACCGCAGCATCTTCCTCAATGACCGGCCGATGATGGATACCCGCGCGCCGATCGAGTTCACCAAGGGCGCGTTCCCCGGTGTGGTCAACCTGCCGCTGATGACCGACGACGAACGCCAGCGGGTCGGCACCTGCTACAAACAGCAAGGCCAGCAAGCGGCCATCGTGCTGGGTCATGAGTTGGTGTCCGGGGCCATCAAGGCCGAGCGCATCGAGCATTGGGCGCGGTTCGCCCAGGCCAACCCCGACGGCTATCTGTACTGCTTTCGCGGCGGGCTGCGCTCGCAAATCGTGCAGCAATGGTTAAAGACCGAGGCGGGTATCGACTATCCGCGTGTCGGCGGTGGCTATAAGGCCATGCGTACCTTTCTGCTGGAGACCCTGGAGCAGGCGACGGCCGAGTGTGATTTTGTGTTGCTCGGCGGCATGACCGGCACCGGCAAGACCGAGGTGTTGGGCCAGGTGCGCAATGCCCTGGACCTTGAAGGGCACGCCAACCATCGCGGCTCCAGCTTCGGCAAGCGCGCCACGGCGCAACCGTCCAACATCGACTTTGAAAACCGCCTGGCGGTGGACCTGCTGAAGAAACGCGCGGGCGGTATCGAACAGTTTGTGGTCGAAGACGAGAGCCGCATGATCGGCAGCTGTGCACTGCCTTTGCCGTTACACAAGGGCATGCAGACCTTCCCGATGGTATGGCTGCAAGACAGTGTTGAAGGCCGTGTCGAGCGTATTCTGCGGGATTACGTGGTTGATCTTTGCGCCGAATTTATCGCGGTGTTTGGCGAAAGCGGGCAGGCGTTGTTTGCCGAGCGCTTGACCCAGAGCCTGGTCAACATCCACAAGCGCCTGGGTGGCGAGCGCTTTCAGCGCCTGCAGGCCATATTGCAGGAAGCTTTGACGGAACAAGCGCGCAGTGGTGCCGTGGATTTGCACCGGGTGTGGATTGAAGGCTTGTTGCGCGAGTACTACGACCCGATGTATGCGTTCCAGCGGGAAAGCAAAGGCGCGCGGATCGAGTTTGCCGGGGAGCAGGGCGCTGTGGTGGAGTACTTGCGTGAGCGGGTTGCCAGGCGCAATTAATGCAGTGGGTTTGAGGGCCTCTTTGCAGGCAAGCCAGCTCCCACAGGTTGACCTGTGAATGCCGTCAAATGTGGGAGCTGGCTTGCCTGCGATGAGGCCCTAAGCCTCACAGCAAAGCCTAAAGAATCACCGCCCCGATCAACCCACACACCACCCCCACCAGCATGGTCAGCCCAGCCACCGTCACCAGCACCCGCGCGTCGAAATCCTTGCGCAGCATCAACAGCGACGGCAGGCTCACGCTGGGCAAGGTCATCAGCAATGCCACGGCCGGGCCGGTGCCCATGCCCAATGTCATCATGGTTTGTACGATAGGAATCTCGGCTGCCGTAGGAATCACGAACAGCGTGCCGACGATGGCCAGCGGCACCAGCCACACCAGGCTATTGGCCATGGCACCGTCGACATGGGGAAACAGCCATACCCGCGCGGCGCCCAGTACCAGCACGGCGACGATATAGATCGGGATCGTGCTCCAGAACAGCTGCCACAGAGTCTGCAACCACCGGCTCAAAAATGGCTGCGACTCGGCCTGGCTCACCTCAGCCACGGCGTCCAATGCCGCTTCCGGCACGTGATCGGGGCGGGCAATGCGTTGTGCAACCAGCGACACGCCCACCACCAGCACAATCCCCGCCACCAGCCGCAGCGCAGTAAAGCCCCAGCCGAGTACAAAGCCCATGAACACCAAGGTTGCCGGGTTCAGCACCGGGTTGGCGATCCAGAAGGCCAGCGCCGCGCCCACCGACACCTGCTGACGGCGCATGCCCGCTGCCACCGGAGCCGCGCAGCAACTGCACATCATCCCCGGCAAGGCGAACAGCCCGCCACGCACGGTAGACCCCAGCCCGGCGCGGCCGAACAGGCGCAGCAACCAGTCACGGGGGATCAACACTTGCAGCAGCGAACCCAGAATCACCGCCAGCACGGCAGCTTTCCAGATCGCCAGGAAATACACCTGGGCATAGGCCAGTGCCGCGGCCAAGGGTGAGCTTTGCTGGTCGTTGAGAATCGAGGCGCCGATGCTGTGGTTATCCGCAGCGACAAAGGCCTTGAGGTAGTAGGGCGACCACTTCACGTAATAGAGGCCGATGCAGGCCACCAACACGAACAGCGCTGGTTTCCACCAGAACGACCAGCCCCGGTTGGGCTGGGTGGAGATGAGGTTGGGCATGGTGCAAGTCCGCAGATGATTCAATAGCGGGGCATCATACGCGCCTGCCACCGATCATTCCCACGCTCCTGCGTGGGAATGCAGGCCGAGACGCTCTGCGTCGTGATGCTGGCCCCAACACCTTGAGCGTCACGGAATGAACTCCTGCGCGGGAGCGTAGGCTCTATCTGCAGGGTTTCAGATATCCGCGCTCACTTGGGTTGCATCCGGGCATGTCTGCTGGCCGTTATCCAGGCCTTGTTTGTAGTTGCGGCTCAGCAGTGAAGCCTTGCCGTTATGCCAGGTCAGCGTCAGTACATAGAGCGTGTCGTAATCGCCGCCCGACCAATCGTCGGTGATGGTGTGTTTTTCACCCGAGGCTTCACTGGCCACCCGGTTGATCAGCTCCGGCAGGTAGCCGTGGGACCAGGCGGTGTAGATGATTGAGTTGTGGTACTTGTCTTCCACCAGTTCATCGGCGAGGTCGTGGGTGTCATTGGCGGAGTACTTGATGTTCACCGGCAGGCCAAGCTTGATGGCGCTGGGGCTGATGGTCATCAGGGGGCGAATGTAGCTGTAGGAATTGTCGTGCTCCCCTTCCTCGACATTGCGCGTCGGGTCGGGCGCAAACACGTAATTGGCCTTGCCGAATTTTTCCGGCAGCACGGTGGCCAGGTTCATTGCGCGATTCAGGCCCTGGCAATTGAGCTGGCCGAGGCCGCCAACGGGTTTTTCGCCGTGACGCAGGAACACCAGGGTTTGCACACCATCCACCGGCGCGGCGCGGCTGATTCGCGACTCCAGGGTCAGGCCGATGGCGCCGCCCACCAACGACAGCGGCAACACGATGTAGGCATAACGTTTAAGACGTTGCACAAGGCACAGAGGCTTGATTGTCATTGTAGGTTCGAGTCTTCAGTGCAGCGATTAAGGCGGACAAGCCTGGCCCCAGCGACGCATCCGGCGTGCTGCGGTTTAACCTGTGATTGTTACGGGGTGTCTTCCTTTCACCGTCATGGCGCAGTTAAGAGTGTGAATCGGCTCTTTGGTTCGCCTGCGCGCACCATAGCGCGGCTATGTTGCGCAATGATGACCCATGCAGGACGGCGTGCAGGTGGCTATCATGGGGACTTTGAGCCTGGGGACTTCCCGATGAACGCACTCGCCGCTTTCCCGATCAACAGTAAATGGCCTGCCCAGCACCCGGAGCGCTTGCAGCTGTATTCGCTGCCCACGCCCAATGGGGTCAAGGTGTCGATCATGCTGGAAGAACTGGGGCTGCCTTACGAAGCACACAAGGTCAGTTTCGAGACCCAGGACCAGTTGTCGCCGGAGTTCATGTCCTTAAACCCCAACAACAAGATTCCCGCGATCATCGACCCCAATGGCCCGAGCGGCCAGCCGCTGGCGTTGTTCGAGTCCGGCGCGATCCTGATTTACCTGGCGGAGAAAACCAGCCAGTTGCTCTCCGAAGACCCGGCCACCCGCTACGAAACCCTGCAGTGGCTGATGTTTCAGATGGCCGGTATCGGTCCGATGTTCGGCCAGGTCGGGTTCTTCAACAAGTTCGCCGGCAAAGCATACGAAGACAAACGTCCGCGTGACCGCTACGCCGCCGAATCTCGGCGTTTGCTCGGCGTGCTGGAAAAACACTTGCTGGGTCGCACCTGGATCATGGGTGATGAATACAGCATCGCCGACATTGCGACCTTCCCGTGGATCCGTAATTTGATCGGGTTTTACGAGTCCGGCGACTTGGTCGGCATCGCTGATTTCCCTAATGTGCTGCGTGCACTGGACGGTTTTGTCGCCCGCCCGGCGGTGATGCGTGGCCTGAGTATTCCGAGCTAAGACATGCCGACTTTCGATTTCAAGCAACTGGATGTGTTCAGCGGTGTTTCGCTCAAGGGCAACCCCCTGGCGGTCGTGCTCGGCGCCGATAGCCTCACCGACCAGCAAATGGCCGACTTTGCCAACTGGACCAACCTCAGCGAGACCACGTTTTTGCTGACGCCGCGTGACCCTCGGGCGGATTATCGGGTAAGAATTTTCACCACGCTTAAAGAGCTGCCGTTCGCTGGGCACCCGACTCTGGGCAGTTGCCATGCGTGGCTGCAGGCAGGCGGCGTGCCCAAAGGTGAGGAGATTATCCAGGAGTGCGAAATCGGCCTGGTGCGTGTCCGTCGCCAAGGCGATGAACTGGCGTTTATTGCACCACCGTTGTTGCGCACGGGGCCGGTGGAAGCGCCCCTGCTGGAGCGCGTGCGCCTGGGGTTGGGCCTGGCACCTGAGGCCATTGTGCGCAGCCAGTGGGTGGATAATGGCGCAGGTTGGCTGGCGGTGATGCTGGGCCAGCGCGATCAAGTGTTGGCCTTGCAGCCTGACTTTTCGCAATTGCATGGCTTGGCCATTGGCGTCATCGCGCCCTGTGACCCGGCGCGTGACGACGTGGACAGCCACTTTGAAGTGCGCGCTTTTATCGCCGGTGACGGCGCCCAGGAAGACCCGGCCACCGGCAGTTTGAATGCCGGTGTTGCCCAATGGTTGCTGGCTGAAGGCCTCGCGCCCGAGCGTTATGTGGTCAGCCAGGGCACCGCGATTGGGCGTGCCGGGCGGATTCGCGTAGAGCGCCAGGGCGATGAAATCTGGGTGGGCGGCGCAGTGGCGGTGTGCATCGAAGGGCGAGTCCAGCTCTAGATCAATATATTGTTACGGCCCACGCAATACACTATTGGCCCCTGGGCGTTTGTGCTGCGGGGGCCAAGGGGCATAAGCTTTTGCCCCAAATATTCTGCCGCTATCCAGGAAAGCCATGACCAGCCAGTTCCCCCAAGCCCGTCCTCGCCGCCTGCGCCGCTCCCCGGAGCTGCGTGGCCTGTTCCAGGAAACCGAATTCACCCTTAACGACCTGGTACTGCCGATTTTCGTCGAAGAAGAAATCGATGACTTCGTGCCAATCACCAGCATGCCGGGCGTGGTGCGTATTCCTGAGAAAAAACTGGCCGGGGAAATCGAGCGTTATGCCCGTGCCGGGATCAAGTCGGTGATGACCTTCGGCGTATCCCACCACCTGGACGCCAACGGTAGCGACACCTGGAAAGAACACGGCTTGGTCTCGCGCATGTCCTCGATCATCAAGGATGCCGTGCCGGACATGATCGTGATGTCCGACACCTGTTTCTGCGAATACACCGACCACGGCCACTGCGGCGTGATGCACGGCGCCCACGTCGACAACGACGCGACGCTGGTCAACCTCGGCAAACAAGCCGTGGCCGCTGCCCGTGCCGGCGCCGATGTCATCGCACCGTCGGCCGCCATGGACGGCCAGGTCCAGGCCATCCGCCGCGCCCTGGATGACGCGGGTTTCACCCATATCCCGATCATGGCCTACTCCACCAAATTCGCCTCGGCCCTCTACGGTCCGTTCCGCGAAGCTGGCGGCAGCGCTCTCAAAGGCGACCGCAAAAGCTACCAGATGAACCCAATGAACCGCCGCGAAGCCGTACGCGAATCCCTGCTCGACGAACAGGAAGGCGCCGATGCGCTGATGGTCAAACCGGCTGGCGCCTACCTCGACATCATCCGCGACATTCGCGAAGCCTCACGCTTGCCGGTGGCGGCGTATCAGGTAAGTGGCGAATACGCGATGATCAAGTTTGGCGCCCAGGCAGGGGCAATTGATGAGGCGCGGGTAGTGCGCGAGACGTTGGGGTCGATCAAGCGCGCTGGCGCGGATTTGATTTTTACGTATTTTGCGATGGATTTGGCGTTGGCTGGGATCTGATTTTGACTGTGGGCCTGTGGCGAGTGAGGTTGCTCGTCACAGGCGCAGTTCGCTTTGATGTTTTTCGATCACGCTCAGTTGAATTTTTCATAGTCTTGCGCACCCAATGATGCCAGCCATTTCTTAAAGAAATCGATCTGTTCTTTTGGGTCGTTCGTTAGGTTTTCTTCCTCGTAATCAAAGATGTGAACTATATCTTTTCTGGTGGCTTGTTTGCCTAAGGTTATTTCGTAAGCGACAAGTCCTGCACTCATTTGAGATGCCATTCTTGAAGGCATTACATTTAATTTTGCGCCTTTGCATAAGAAGGTCATATGGGGAAAGTCGGCTCTGACTTTTGCGAGGCAAACGTAAATGTCCCTTCCTTCATAAATTTTCTTGAAGTCTTCTGCTTCTGAAAATTTCATGATGAGTTTTCTTGTGTCGAACTTTACTGTTGTTTCTATTTTTTTATCATTTACCAGTATGTTTATTTTTTTCGTTTCCATGTTTTTTCTGTTTGGAAGTTGGGTTTCATTGGCGTGGTGACTAGAGTGTCGCTGTGTATATTTTGTGGTGAATGGAAAGTTCTTTTTATTTTGGGGAGGGGATCTGATCCTAAAATTCCGAGGTGAGGTCGCTGGCCTGTGACGAGAGAGGTTACTCGTCACAGATGCAGCGAACTACGTCTACACCGACTCAGCCCAGCGTTGACAGAAATCATGTTGCTCCTGTATGTCGTTGGTGAGATCGTTTTCTTCATAAGAGAAAATATGCACCATTTCACCCTCCGGAACTCCCATGGTCGTCTCATAAGCAACTAGACCATTAGACATGTGCGAAGACATTCCTGATGGGTGGACATTGATTTTTGCACCCTTGCATAGAAATTTCACATCTCTCAAATCGCTCCTTAATAAACCGAAACATTCATATAGGTCTAATGCGGTGTAGCTTTTCCGTGCTTCATTCTTCAGCAGTATATAAAGAGTGGGCCTGCCCCCCTCATATTCGATTATTGCGGTTTCACGTATGCCGTTTCTGATGATTGTGATTTCACGTGATTTCATGGAAATTTCCTATTAGGGTTCAATATGGTGTACCCCTTGTAGGTGCCATCTTCATACACTGGCGAGGCACCTAAAATGTCTTGGGTATCTATACGTCCCGGGATTGCGATTTCTGACTCGTTACTGTGTTTAGACCGTATGCCCAATTCTTTGTTTACGTCTCGTCCAGGGATTCTTTTTAGTGTGTAAAGGAACCCTTCCTCGAAGCCAAAATTTGAAGCAAATGCCAGAGCTTGTTTACTGTATATCGACGTAGGAACAAAGTTGCTAGGGGGGCTAAGGTTGTTCAATGAGTGCAGGAAAAGGTCTGTACTCGATCCTCTGCTCTCAAAGCCTTTTTCGAATATTTCATCGGGCTCTCTCAAATCTCCACGATATAGATATCTTCTCTTATTAAGTGGGGTCGGTGGTGATGACGATTGATCATCAACCTTTGTTTGTTCAGTTGGGCTCTCTATTTTCGATTGCGGTTTACATCCATTGTCACCTGGACAAGTGTTCAAACCTAGCGGATCCACCCACCCCGTAGGGTTAGGCACGTACCGGTACGCATTAATCCCACCCGCCAGCTTCACCGGATCCGGCGTCAGGTAGCGACCAATATCCGGATTGTAGTAGCGATGGCGGTTGTAGTGCAGCCCGCTTTCCGCATCAAAATATTGGCCCTGGAAGCGCAGCGGGTTATCGATTTTTCTGACGTCTAGGCGGGCGATTTCCCCGTAGGCGCGGTATTGCGCGGACCAGACGATTTCGCCTTCGGGGTTTGTGAGTTCCTGCGGTGTGCCGAGGTGGTCGAGTTGGTAGTGGAAGGGTTTGGTGTCTTCAGGCCCAAAGCCTTCCAGCAGTGCCAACGGGCGAAAACTGTCTGGCTCGTAGAGATAGCTGCGATGCCGATCCGCGTGGTGTTCAGCTACCAGCTTGTCGCCTTGCCAGAAAAACTCCGTGGTTTTTCCGTTCACCGTTTTGCTGATCCGCCGCCCAAACGGGTCATAGCGATAGGTGGCGGATTGCCCGTTGGGCTGGGTAATGCCAATCAACCGATGCTGGCAGTCGTAGCGGTATTCCGTAACGAGCTGATGCCCCTTGCCACGCCGCTGTCGGATCAAATTGCCGAAGGCGTCGTAGTCGTAATGATGATCGCCTTGGATCATCAACCGATTCCCCGCCACGATGTCCGGGCCGGGACGGTCTTGCATGAGCAGGTTGCCGGCGGGGTCGTGGCCGAAGCGTTCCTGCGCGTCTTGCGAGTGATCTGCGCGGGTCAGGCGGGCGAGGGGGTCGTAGTGGTAGTGGTGTTCGCCTTTGCGGGTGTCGAGCAGGCGGGTGAGGTTGCCGGTTTTGTCGTAGTCGTATTGGCGTTGGTAAAGCGTGTGTTGCTGTTGGCTGACGGCGTGGGCGTGCAGGCGGTTCTGGTCGTCGTAGTGGTAGTGGCTGAGGAGCTGGCCTTGCTGGCGTTGGTGTTCGCGGCCGGTTTTGAACAGGTGGGAGGTGAGGGTTTCGCCGTTCAGTTCGACGGTGGAAAGGTGGCCGCCCTTGTCGTGGTTGAATACCAACCGGTTATTGTCCGGCAGGCGCAGGTTTTTAAGCTGCCCGCAGGCATCGTAGCCATAGCGCAAGGTGCCCCAGCCCTGGTGTTCGGCGGTGAGGCGGTTTTGTGGGTCGTATTCGTAGGCCAGCGCCCAATTGCCGTCGTCGACGCTGAGGAGATTGCCTTGGCGGTCGTAGGCATAGTCGACAACATTGCCGTCTGGCAGGGTTTTTCTTACGAGGCGCCCGGCGTGGTCTCGCTTGTAGCGGGTAACGCGCTGGCTGCCGTCGTCGCCGTGTTCGGTTTTCTCCGCCAGGTTGCCGTTGAGGTCATACACGTAAGCCGTGCGCTGGCCGTCAAAGCCGATTTCCTGCTGGATCAGGCCATTGGGGTGGTAATCGAGCCGGTAGGTTTCGCCTGCCTCGTTTTCGATGGAGGTCAGCAGCAGGC
>NZ_CVTT01000056.1:0-63111 GCF_900006605.1 Pseudomonas sp. 58 R 3
CCGCCTGCGACAACGCCTGCCGCCACGCCTGCCGCTCGGCCAGCGGCCGCAGCCCCGGCAACCACGCGGCAGAGGGAGGAATAATGGCCGGTACTCATTCGCGTAATGGCTGGATCGTCTGGCTGACTTTCGCCATCGGTTTGCTGCTCAGCGTTTCGCCGCTGCCGCAATTCATGGAGATCCTGCGACCGCTCTGGCTGGCGTTGCTGCTGGCCTTCTGGTCGCTGACGCTGCCGCACAAAGTCGGGATGGTTACGGCAATGTGCCTGGGCTTGGCGGAAGACGTGCTCTATGGCACCTTGCTGGGTCAGAATGCATTGATCCTCACGCTGATTACCTTCCTGGTGCTGTCGTTGCAGCAGCGTTTGCGCATGTTCCCGATGTGGCAACAGTGCCTGGTGATCCTGGTGATCTTCGGCCTCGCGCAGTTGGTGCAACTGTGGCTCAGCGCCTTGACCGGCAACCGCCAACCGACCTTGGCGCTGGTGTTGCCGGCGTTGGTCAGTGCGCTGTTGTGGCCTTGGGTCAGTTTCGGCCTGCGTGGGTTACGTCGTCGCTATAAAATCAATTGAATGGATTGCGAGGCTCTGCCTGGTTATCGAACCCTACAGGGAGAGTCTGCAATGAATTCGCTTTACCTGGCCTCGGGCTCCCCGAGGCGGCGTGAACTGTTGACCCAGATCGGTGTGCCTTTCACCGTGGTCAGCGCCGCCATTGATGAAACCCCTCTTACCCATGAACCCGCCGTTGCCTACGTCGAGCGCCTTGCGCGCGGCAAGGCCACGGCGGGTTTTGCCGCGCTTGCACACACCTCGGGCGTCTGTGTGCTGGGCGCCGATACGGCGGTGATCGTGGATGGCCAGATCCTTGGCAAGCCCGTGGACCAGGCCGATGCCTTGGCGATGCTGTTGGCGCTTTCCGGTCGTGAACATGAAGTGCTCACCGCCATTGCCCTCACCGACGGCCAGCGCTGCGAAACCCGTTGTGTAAGCAGTCGTGTAGGTTTTCGCACTATTTCTGTCGAGGAAGCTACAACCTACTGGCACAGTGGCGAACCTGCGGACAAGGCGGGCGGCTATGCTATCCAAGGGCTGGGTTCGGTGTTTGTCGCCGGGCTCAATGGCAGCTATTCCGCTGTGGTCGGCCTGCCGGTGTGCGAAACCGCGCAACTGCTCGACCAATTCGGCATACCCTGTTGGCAAAACCTTACCGCGCGCTGAACGCCTTTATTTGCGCGCCAAGCCTTAAGCGATCGGTCACTATTGTGAAAACGCCTGAACGAGACCCAGCCATGAGTGAAGAGATTCTGATCAATATCACGCCGATGGAATCGCGCGTGGCGGTGGTAGAAAACGGTGTTCTGCAAGAAGTGCACGTCGAGCGCACCCAGAAGCGCGGGATCGTCGGCAATATCTATAAAGGCAAAGTGGTGCGCGTATTGCCGGGCATGCAGGCGGCTTTCGTCGACATCGGCCTGGACCGTGCTGCGTTTATCCACGCCTCGGAAATCTCCCTGCGTGAAGGCCCAGCAGTGGAAAGCATCAGCGCCCTGGTGCACGAAGGGCAGAGCCTGGTGGTGCAGGTCACCAAGGACCCCATCGGCTCCAAAGGCGCGCGGCTCACTACGCAACTGTCGATTCCTTCGCGCTATCTGGTGTACATGCCGCGTACCGCGCATGTGGGTATTTCCCTCAAGATCGAAGACGAAGCCGAGCGTGAGCGCCTGAAAAAGGTGGTCAGCGACTGCGTAGCGGCCGAAGGCATCAAGGAAGCCGGCGGGTTTATCCTGCGTACCGCAGCTGAAGGCGCCGGCGCCGACGAAATCCTCATGGACATCCGCTACCTGCGCAGGCTGTGGGACCAGATCGGCGCACAGATCAAAACCATTGGTGCGCCGAGCGTCATCTATGAAGACCTAGGTCTGGCGTTGCGTACCTTGCGTGATCTGGTCAGCCCCAAGATCGAGAAAATTCGCATCGACTCGCGGGAAACCTTCCAGCGCACCACGCAATTTGTCGCCGAGCTGATGCCGGAAATTGCCGACCGCCTGGAGCATTACCCTGGCGAGCGACCGATCTTCGACCTGTATGGTGTCGAAGATGAAATCCAGAAAGCCCTGGAGCGCAAAGTGCCGCTCAAGTCCGGCGGCTATTTGGTGGTGGACCCGGCGGAGGCCATGACCACCATCGACGTCAATACTGGCGCGTTCGTGGGCCATCGCAACCTCGAAGAAACCATCTTCAAGACCAACCTCGAAGCGGCCACTGCGATTGCCCGTCAGCTGCGCCTGCGCAACCTGGGCGGCATCATCATCATCGACTTCATCGACATGGAAGACGAAGAGCACCAGCGCCAAGTGCTGCGCACCCTGGAGAAGCAACTGGAGCGCGACCACGCCAAGACCAATATCATCGGCATCACCGAGCTTGGCCTGGTGCAGATGACCCGCAAGCGCACCCGCGAAAGCCTTGAGCAAGTGCTCTGCGAGCCGTGCAGCAGTTGCCAGGGACGCGGCAAACTGAAGACCCCGGAAACGGTTTGCTACGAGATTTTCCGCGAAATCTTACGGGAGGCACGTGCCTACCAGGCCGAAGGCTATAGAGTGCTTGCCAACCAGAAAGTGGTCGACCGATTGCTGGATGAAGAGTCCGGTAACGTCGCTGAGCTGGAGGGTTTTATCGGGCGCACTATTCGTTTCCAGGTCGAAACCATGTATTCCCAGGAACAATACGACGTGGTGCTGCTCTGATCCCCAATCGCTTTCTTTATTCGAGACCGGCAGGCATTGATCTGCCGTCCGCTAACTGCCTTGAGGGTCGCCTGACATGGAGCGTCTGACACGCTTTTTTGCCGCCTTGACCCGTTGGGGCCTGGGCCTGTGCGCCTTGCTGCTGGTATTGGCGGCGGTGTACGTGAGCCTGGGTCGTGAGTTGGTCCCACTGGTGGCGGAGTACCGCGCCGAAGTTGAAGCCAAGGCACAGGCTGCGGTGCAAATGCCCCTGCACATCGGCAGCCTCGAAGGGCGCTGGAGTGGTTTCGCGCCGATATTGATGGCCCACGACGTGATGGTCGGCGAAGGCAACAGCGCCTTGCGCCTGGATCAGGTTGAAGTGGTGCCGGATATCTGGGCCAGTCTGATGGCCCGCGAAGTGCGTATCGCCCACCTCGAAGTCAGCGGCCTGCAGTTGAGTGTCAAGGAAGACCAGGACGGCCACTGGGCGCTGCAAGGTTTGCCGGTACAGGACGACCAGCCGCTGGACCCGCAGCAGTTGCTCACGCGCATGCAGATGGTCAAGCGCGTGTCGTTGCTCGACAGCCAGGTGACATTGCAGCCGTTCGACCAGGCGCCATTGACCCTGACCTATGTGGGCCTGAGCCTGCATACCGGCAACACCCGCCAACGCCTGGATGCGCGCCTCACCCTGCCGGACGGCCAGCCTCTGGCCCTGAGCCTGCGCAGCCGTATTCGCGCCAGCGCATGGAAAGAGGGTGAAGTCGAAGCCTACCTGAGCCTGCCCCAAAGTGACTGGGCCAAATGGATTCCCGCCAGGCTGACCCAGCAATGGAAGCTCGCCCAGTTCAAAGCCGGTGGCGAGTTCTGGCTCAATTGGGCCAAGGGCACCGTGCAAAGTGCCGTGGTGCGCCTCAACTCAGCGCAAGTAAAGGGCAGTTACGCCGACCGCAAGCCTGTGCATATCGAAAACCTCGCCCTGACCGCCTACCTGCAACGCAGTGACAGTGGCCTAAAGGTGTTGTTCGATTCGCTGGCGATGAACATCGGCGACACCCGTTGGGAGTCACACCTGCAACTGCAACAAAGCGTGGCAACCGACAAAGACCTGGAAACCTGGAAGCTTCAGGCTGATCGTCTTGACCTCACCCCGATTACCCCGCTGTTGAATGCCCTGGCGCCATTGCCGGAAGGTTTTGCCAAAACCATCGAGCACCTGAAGGCCACGGGCGTGTTGCGCAATCTGTTGGTGGATTTCCGCCCGCAGGACACCACCGATAAAAAAGTCAGCTTCGCCGCCAACCTTGAGCGCATCGGTTTTGACGCGTACTTCGGTGCGCCGGCCGCACGGAACGTATCCGGGAGCATCAGTGGCGATTTGGGCCAGGGTGAGTTGCGTATGGACAGCAAGGATTTTTCCCTGCACCTGTACCCGATCTTCGCCAAGCCCTGGCAGTACATCCAGGCCAACGCACGCCTGACATGGAAGCTGGATAAGGAAGGCTTCACCCTGATAGCCCCGTACATCAAGGTGCTGGGCGAAGAGGGCAAAGTGGCTGCCGACTTCTTGATTCGCCTGCATTTTGACCATGCCCAGGAAGATTACATGGACCTGCGGGTCGGTATGGTCGATGGCGATGGCCGTTTCACGCCCAAGTATTTGCCGGCCGTGTTGAGCCCGTCCCTGGATGAATGGCTGCGCACCGCAATTCTCAAAGGTGCGGTGGACCAAGGGTTCTTCCAGTACCAGGGCTCGCTCAACCATGACGCGCTGCCCGCTGCGCGCAACATCAGCTTGTTCTTCAAGGTGCATGACGCCGAACTGGCCTTCCAGCCGGGTTGGCCGCATGTGAGCAAGGTCAATGGCGAAGTGTTCGTCGAGGAGAGCGGCGTGCGCATCCTGGCCAGCAAGGGCCAGTTGCTCGACACCAAGGTCAAGGACGTCTACGTCAATATTCCCCACGCACCGGCCGGTAAAGACAGCCACTTGCTGATCACCGGCGGGTTTTCGGGCTGCCTGGGTGATGGTCTGAAGATCCTGCAGGATGCGCCGATAGGTACAGGGTCAACCTTTGCCGGCTGGAAGGGCGACGGGGACCTGCAAGGCAACCTGGACCTGGACATTCCGCTGGTCAAAGGCACCGAGCCCAGGATCGTGGTGGACTTCAAGACCGACAAAGCCCGTTTGCAATTGGCGGAGCCGACCTTGGACCTGACACAGCTCAAGGGCGACTTCCGCTTCGACAGCAGCAAGGGCTTGAGTGGCCAGAACATCTCGGCCCAGGCATTCGATCGGCCGATCACCGCGCAAATTGCTGCCGATGGCAAGTCGGGCAACATCAGTACCCGCGTCACCGCCAAAGGCCAGGTCACGGTCAAACGCCTGACCGATTGGTTGAAAATCAGCCAACCGTTGCCGGTGTCCGGTGATATTCCGTACCAGCTGCAGCTCACGCTCGACGGCGCCGACAGCCAACTGATGGTCAGCTCCACTATGAAAGGTGTGGCGGTAGACCTGCCGGCGCCCTTCGGCATGCCCGCCAACCAAGGCCGTGACAGTGTGTTTCGCATGACCTTGCAGGGTGCCGAGCGGCGTTACTGGTTCGATTATGGCGAGCTGGCGAGCTTCACCTTTGCCTCGCCGCCGGACAAATTCAATGACGGGCGCGGGGAGTTGTTCCTTGGCGCCGGCAATGCCGTATTGCCCGCAGCCAAAGGTTTGCGTATTCGCGGTGTGCTGTCGGAACTGGACATCGACCCGTGGAAACAACTGGCCAACCGTTACGCCGGTAACGACCCGGGCGGCAGCGCCAAGCAATTGCTCAGTGGTGCCGACTTCAAAGTGAGCAAACTGACCGGTTTTGGCACCCAGCTGGATCAGGCCAATCTTCAGCTCGACCGCAAGCCCGCCGCCTGGGGCTTGCAGCTCGACAGCCAGCAGGCCAAGGGCACGGTCAACCTGCCGGACGCCAAGGGCGCGCCGATTGCGATCAACCTGCAATACGTAAAACTGCCGGCTGTGGACCCGACCGTGCAGGCCGACGAAAACGCACCGGACCCGTTGGCGGATATCGACCCCAAGGACATCCCTGCGCTGGATATCGCGATCAACCAGCTATTCCAGGGCCCCGATCTGGTGGGCGCCTGGTCGCTGAAGATCCGCCCGACTGCCAAAGGCCTGGCCTTCAACAACCTCAACCTCGACCTCAAGGGCATGCAGCTTAACGGTGCCGGCGGTTGGGAAGGCGCGCCGGGGGCCAGCAGCAGTTGGTACAAGGGCCGCCTGGACGGCAAGAACATTGCCGATGTGCTCAAGGGCTGGGGCTTTGCGCCGACCGTGACCAGCGAAGACTTCCACCTGGATGTGGATGGCCGTTGGCCGGGTTCGCCGGCGTGGGTGGGCCCCAAGCGTTTCTCCGGTAGCCTGGATGCGGCATTTCGTAAAGGCCAGTTTGTCGAAGTTGAAGGTGGCGCCCAGGCCCTGCGTGTGTTTGGTTTGCTCAACTTCAACTCCATCGGTCGCCGGTTGCGCCTGGACTTCTCGGACCTGCTTGGCAAGGGCTTGAGTTATGACCGGGTCAAAGGCTTGCTGGCCGCCAGTGATGGGGTGTTCGTCACCCGTGAACCCATCACCATGACCGGCCCTTCCACCAACCTGGAACTCAATGGCACCCTGGACCTGGTGGCTGACCGCGTCGACGCCAAACTGCTGGTCACGTTGCCGGTGACCAACAACCTGCCGATTGCTGCGCTGATTGTCGGCGCGCCCGCCATTGGCGGCGCGTTGTTCCTGATCGACAAGCTGATCGGTGACCGTGTTTCGCGCTTCGCCAGCGTGCAATACAAGGTGCAGGGCCCGTGGAAGGATCCAAAAATCACCTTCGACAAGCCATTTGAAAAGCCAAACTGAGAGCCTGTGGAGTAGCATGGCCGCATGCCTATTACGGAGTGTCGGCCCATGTCCTTTGCGGTAATTCAAATGGTCAGCCAGAGCGATGTGCTGGCCAACCTGGCCCAGGCCCGGCGCTTGCTGGCGCAAGCGGCAGCGGGCGGGGCCAAGCTTGCGGTACTGCCGGAAAACTTCGCCGCCATGGGCCGCCGCGACGTGGCCGATATTGGTCGCGCCGAAGCCTTGGGCGAAGGCCCGATCCTGCCATGGTTGAAACAGACCGCCCGCGACCTCACCTTATGGATAGTGGCCGGCACTTTGCCGTTGCCGCCCCAGGACCAACCGCACGCCAAGTCAAACGCTTGCTCGCTATTGATCGATGATCAGGGCGAAATCGTCGCCCGTTACGACAAATTGCACCTGTTTGATGTCGACGTTGCAGATGCCAGGGGCCGTTATCGTGAATCCGACGACTATGCTTTCGGCAGCAATGTGGTGGTGGCGGACACACCGGTGGGGCGTTTGGGCCTGACGGTGTGCTACGACCTGCGGTTCCCCGAGCTTTACAGCGAACTGCGTGCAGCGGGGGCGGAGTTGATTACCGCGCCTTCGGCCTTTACGGCGGTGACCGGCGCTGCACATTGGGATGTACTGATTCGGGCACGAGCCATCGAAACCCAGTGCTATTTACTGGCCGCCGCTCAAGGCGGTGTGCACCCGGGGCCACGGGAAACCTTTGGCCACGCAGCCATTGTCGACCCTTGGGGGCGTGTGCTGGCACAACAGGATCAAGGCGAAGCGGTGTTGTTGGCCGAACGTGATAGCAGTGAACAGGCGTCGATAAGGACGCGCATGCCGGTGGTCAATCATCGGCGCTTTTTCTCGCAGGGCGCGCAGCGGCCTGCTTCAGAACGATGAATTTAAGGCCAAACCTATGAGCGAGTTGTTGTCCTCAGTCAGTGAACACCTCCTGGCACCCGGTGGCGTGACCATCGAAAGTTTGCAAACCGTGCTCGGTGATCTGGCCGGGCCAGGCATCGACGCGGCCGACCTGTATTTCCAGGGCCAGATTTCCGAGTCGTGGGCCCTTGAAGACGGCATCGTCAAGGAAGGCAGTTTCAATCTTGATCAAGGCGTAGGCGTGCGCGCGCAATCCGGTGAAAAGACCGGTTTTGCCTACAGCAACGCCATCACCCTTGAAGCCCTGGGCCTGGCGGCGCGTGCGGCGCGCTCGATTTCCCGCGCTGGTCAGAATGGCACCGTGCAGGCCTTCAGCACTCAGGACGTGGCCCAGCTGTACGCACCGGATAACCCGCTGGAAGTGATCAGCCGCGCGGAAAAGGTTGAATTGCTCAAGCGTATCGACGCCGCCACCCGCGCCCTCGACCCGCGTATTCAGCAGGTGACCGTGAGCATGGCCGGGGTGTGGGAGCGCATTCTGGTGGCGTCCACGGACGGCGGGCTGGCGGCAGACGTGCGGCCGCTGGTGCGTTTTAACGTGAGTGTCATTGTCGAGCAGAATGGTCGCCGCGAGCGCGGTGGCCATGGCGGTGGCGGGCGTACCGACTACCGTTATTTCCTCACTGACGACCGCGCCATGGGGTATGCCCGTGAAGCGCTGCGTCAGGCGCTGGTCAACCTGGAAGCCATTCCGGCGCCGGCCGGTACTTTGCCGGTGGTGTTGGGCTCGGGCTGGTCCGGCGTGCTGCTGCACGAAGCCGTTGGCCATGGCCTGGAAGGTGACTTCAACCGCAAAGGCAGTTCGGCCTACAGCGGGCGCATGGGTGAAATGGTTGCGTCCAAGCTCTGCACCATCGTCGATGACGGCACCCTGGCCGGCCGGCGTGGCTCGCTGAGTGTCGACGACGAAGGCACGCCGACCGAATGCACCACGCTGATTGAAAACGGCGTGCTCAAGGGCTACATGCAAGACAAGCTCAACGCCCGCCTGATGGGTGTGGCACGCACTGGCAACGGCCGTCGCGAGTCGTATGCGCACCTGCCGATGCCGCGCATGACCAACACCTACATGCTCGGTGGCGAAAGCGACCCCGCAGAAATCATCGCCTCGGTAAAACGCGGGATCTACTGCGCCAACCTCGGCGGCGGCCAGGTGGATATCACCAGCGGCAAGTTCGTGTTCTCCACCAGCGAAGCGTACCTGATCGAAGACGGCAAGATTACCGCGCCGGTCAAAGGGGCGACGTTGATTGGCAATGGGCCGGAAGCGATGAGCAAGGTGTCGATGGTCGGTAACGACCTGTCGCTGGACAGCGGTGTGGGCACGTGCGGTAAGGATGGGCAGTCGGTGCCGGTCGGCGTCGGTCAGCCAACCTTGAAAATCGATGCGATCACCGTGGGTGGCACGGGGTCGTAATGGCCCAAGCTTCGGGTGGCGAAGAACGCCACCCGGGGAAGAGGATCAACGCAGGCCGCGTTGAGTCTCGTCCAGCTCACGGATGTACTTGAAGATTTTACGGCTGGTGGCCGGCGCCTTGTTATGCGCCTGCTCGTGCTGGGCCTGACGGATCAGGGAGCGCAGTTGCTGGCGGTCCGCGTCCGGGTAGTCCAGCACGAATTTCTCCAGCACCGCGTCATCGCCCGAAATCAGGCGGTCACGCCAGCGCTCCAGGTTATGGAAGCGTTCGTTGTATTGGCGAGTGGAGGCATCGGTTTGATCAAGCAACGCCAGAATCGCGTCAGTGTCCTGATCGCGCATCAGCTTGCCGATAAACATGATGTGCCGCTTACGCGCGATATTCGCGGTGTGCTTGGGAGCATCCGCAAGCGCCCGGCGCATTTCGTCGGTCAATGGCAATTTGGCAATCAAGTCTTTCTTGAGCGTTGTAAGACGCTCGCCGAGGTCAACCAGCGCATGCAGCTCGCGTTTGACCTGGGTTTTGCTTTTCTCCCCATCGAGGGAGTCGTCGTAAGAATCAACCATGGTGGCAGTCCGCAAAGAAACGCCGCCATGATAACCAGTCGGGGGCCGCTTGTCCGGCCCGGTCGCTCGATGGCCTTAACCGAAAGCAGAATTTGAGTGGAGAAAACCATGAGTGCAGCCCAAAGCGTCGGTCCGCAAGCGTTACCGGCACTGCAGGAACAAGTCGAGCAGATCCTTGCCGAGGCCAAGCGCCAGGGGGCCAGTGCCTGTGAAGTAGCCGTTTCGCTGGAGCAGGGGCTGTCGACGTCGGTGCGCCAGCGTGAAGTGGAAACCGTCGAGTTCAATCGCGACCAGGGTTTTGGTATCACGTTGTATGCCGGGCAGCGCAAAGGCTCGGCCAGTACCTCCGCCAGTGGGCCGGAAGCGATTCGTGAAACCGTCGCGGCCGCGCTGGCGATTGCCAAGCACACTTCCGAAGATGAAAGCTCGGGCCTGGCCGACAAAGCACTGATGGCCAAGGACTTGAAGGACTTCGATCTGTTTCACGCCTGGGACATCACGCCCGAGCAAGCGATCGAAAAGGCGCTGATCTGCGAAGCCGCCGCGTTTGATGCCGATGCCCGCATCAAGAACGCCGATGGCACCACGTTGAGCACACATCAAGGCTGCCGTGTGTACGGTAACAGCCATGGTTTTATCGGCGGTTATGCCTCCACTCGGCATAGCTTGAGCTGCGTGATGATCGCCGAAGCCAATGGCCAGATGCAGCGCGATTACTGGTACGACGTGAGCCGTCAGGGCGAATTGCTGGCCGATCCGGTCAGCATCGGCCAGCGCGCGGCGCAACGTGCAGCCAGCCGCCTGGGCGCGCGCCCGGTACCAACCTGTGAAGTGCCGGTGCTGTTTTCGGCTGAGCTGGCCGGTGGGTTGTTCGGCAGTTTCCTGGGCGCGATTTCCGGCGGCAATCTGTACCGAAAATCCTCGTTCCTTGAGGGTGCGATTGGCCAGAAGCTGTTTCCTGAATGGCTGACCCTCGATGAGCGCCCGCATTTGATGCGTGCCATGGGCAGTTCGGCATTCGACGGTGATGGCCTGGCCACCTATGCCAAACCGTTCGTCGAGAACGGCGAGTTGGTGTCCTACGTACTGGGCACTTACGCCGGTCGCAAGCTGGGCCTGCCAAGCACGGCGAATGCCGGGGGCGTGCACAACCTGTTCGTCACCCATGGCGACGAAGACCAGGCAGCGTTGTTGCGTCGTATGGGGCGCGGTCTGCTGGTCACCGAGCTGATGGGCAGTGGCCTGAACATGGTGACCGGTGATTACTCGCGCGGCGCGGCGGGTTTCTGGGTAGAAAATGGCGAGATTCAGTTCGCTGTCCAGGAAGTGACGATTGCCGGCAACATGCGCGATATGTTCAAGCAGATCGTCGCAGTGGGGAATGACCTTGAGCTGCGCAGCAACATTCGCACCGGTTCGGTGCTGATTGAGCGAATGACCGTCGCCGGCAGTTAACGGCGCGACGCTTCATGAAAAGGCACGCCATCCTCGAGATGGCGTGCCTTTTTTAATGGCTGCGATTTGCCATGCTTGTTTTGATTCTCAATATCATTTAATAATAAATATCATTACCGAATGAGCGTGGATCATGAGTTCTGTCCTGCATGAGGATCCGTACCTGGAAAGTTGGCGTTGGATGAGTCGTCAGATTCGCTGCGGTCTCGATCCCAATGAGCCGCGCCTGATCGAACATTACCTCAACGAGGGGCGATACCTGGCGTGCTGCACCGCGACCCATCCGTGGACGATCGCCGAAACGTCATTCCGTCTTTTGATCGACACCGCCGGCGACATCGCCTTGCCCTGGCACTGGCGATCCATGTGCCTGGACCAGGCCTGGCGCCCACTGCGCGACCTGGAAAAACTTTCCCACTGTGCCTGCCGCCTCAAGCGCTGGCAGACCTTTGCCTGGCAATTGGCGACCTGCCAATTGCTGCCGTCTATTTCTCACTCCGACCTGGTGCAAGGATCAAACGATGAGTAACACTCGTATCGAACGCGACAGCATGGGCGAGCTGCAAGTACCCGCCGAGGCCCTGTATGGCGCGCAAACCCAGCGCGCGGTGAACAATTTTCCGATCAGTCATCAACGCATGCCGGCGCAATTCATTCGCGCCCTGATCCTGGCCAAGGCCGCCGCCGCCAAGGTCAATGTCGACCTCAAGCAAATCAGCGAAGGGCAGGGCAAGGCCATCGTTGACGCGGCCCAGGGCCTGCTCGAAGGCAACTTCATGCCGCACTTCCCGGTGGATATCTTCCAGACCGGCTCCGGCACCAGTTCCAACATGAACGCCAACGAGGTGATTGCGACCCTGGCCAGCCGCTTGCTGGGCGAGCCGGTCAATCCCAATGATCACGTGAACTGTGGCCAAAGCAGCAACGACATTATCCCGACCACTATCCACGTCAGCGCAGCCTTGGTGCTGCATGAGCAAACGCTGCCGGCCTTGCTGCATTTGGTACAGGTCATCGAGCAAAAGGCCGAAGAAGTCCACCCGTTCATCAAGACCGGTCGTACGCACCTGATGGACGCCATGCCGGTGCGCATGAGCCAGGTGCTTAATGGTTGGGCGCAACAGCTCAAGGCCAATATCGGCCACCTGCAGGATTTGCTGCCGAGCTTGCAGGCCTTGGCACAGGGTGGCACAGCGGTTGGCACCGGGATCAATGCACACCCCGAATTTGCTGCGCGTTTCAGTCAGCAACTGAGCAGCCTGACCGGGGTGAAATTCACACCGGGCAAAAACCTGTTTGCGCTGATCGGCTCCCAGGACACTGCCGTCGCCGTTTCCGGCCAGCTGAAGGCCACCGCGGTGTCGCTGATGAAAATCGCCAACGACCTGCGCTGGATGAACTCCGGCCCGCTCGCAGGCTTGGGTGAGATCGAACTGGAAGGCTTGCAGCCGGGCTCCTCGATCATGCCGGGCAAGGTCAACCCGGTGATTCCGGAGGCCACCGCCATGGTTGCCGCCCAGGTCATCGGCAATGACACGGTAATCACTGTGGCGGGGCAGTCCGGCAACTTCGAATTGAACGTGATGCTGCCGATCATCGCCCAGAACCTGCTCAGCAGCCTCGAACTGCTGGCCAATTCCAGCCGCCTGCTGGCCGACAAGGCCATTGCCAGCTTCAAGGTCAACGAAGCCAAGCTTAAGGAAGCGCTGTCGCGCAACCCGATCCTGGTCACCGCACTAAACCCGATCATTGGTTACCAAAAGGCCGCTGAAATCGCCAAGAAGGCCTATCAGCAAGGCCGCCCGGTGATCGATGTCGCCCTCGAGCACACCGACTTGCCACGTAGCCAACTGGAGATCCTGCTGGACCCGGAAAAGCTCACGGCCGGCGGCGTGTAATCACCGACCCTGCTTTGGAGGCTCACCATGGAGCACTGGAAACGCACGATCGAACGGGCCAATCGCTGTTTTATGGCGGGCGAGCTGGTCGACGCTCGCGAAGCCTATTTGCAAGCCCTGGCCCTGGCTCAAGTGTTGTTCGAGCGTTGGGCGGATGCCGACGAAGCAGTGGCGGCTTGCGTCATTTCCCATCACAACCTGGCGGACCTGCACCTGCGCCTCAACCAGCCGGAGGAAAGTGCGGAATACCTCTGCGCCATTCACCAGCGGCTGCTGCAGACCATGCAGGACCCGCGTCTGAGCCCGCAATTGCGCGAGGCGGCGTTGCGCCAGAGCAGCAAGACCTATGTTGAACTGTTGAATTTCATCAGCGATCACGGCGAATACCCGCGTACCCATCGCCTGCTGGGTGGTGCTGCGGCGCAACCGATCACTCCACACTACGGAGCACATTGATATGACCTACACCTTGCCTGCCCTGCCTTACGCCTACGATGCCCTGGAACCGCATATCGATGCGCAAACCATGGAGATCCACTACACCAAGCATCACCAGACCTACATCAACAACCTGAATGCTGCGGTCGAAGGCACGGAGTTTGCGGGTTGGCCGGTAGAGAAGTTGGTGTCCAGCGTGGAGCAACTGCCGGAAAAACTGCGTGCTGCCGTGATCAACCAGGGCGGTGGTCATGCGAACCACTCGTTGTTCTGGGCGGTGATGTCGCCAAAAGGCGGCGGCAAACCCGAAGGTGCACTGGGCAAAGCCATCGACGAGCAATTGGGCGGCTTCGACAGTTTCAAAGAGGCCTTCACCAAGGCCGCCTTGACCCGCTTCGGCAGCGGCTGGGCCTGGCTGAGCGTCACCCCGCAGAAGACGCTGGTGGTGCAAAGCAGTGGTAACCAGGACAGCCCGTTGATGAGCGGCAACACGCCGATCCTCGGCCTGGACGTGTGGGAGCACGCTTATTATCTGCTGTATCAGAACCGTCGCCCGGAATACATCAACGCCTTCTACAGCGTGATCAACTGGCCGGAAGTCGCCGCACGCTACCAGGCCGCCCTGGCCTGATATTTAACCTATAACAAGATCTAAGGCCGACTATGGGCACTGAAACACTGGCGATCAGCAGCGGGCGAATGTTTCGTTATGCGTTTGGCTCGCTGTTGCTGTTGGCAGGGACTGCATTGCTGGTGGCCCATGGGCTGGCCTGGCTGAACCTTGAACCGCGTATCCTGCGCGCTTTGCAGGGTGGGGCGATCTGCGCGCTCGGCACTGCGCTGGGCGCGGTGCCCGTGCTGGTCATACGCCGCATGCCGGTCGCGCTGAGCGATACCTTGCTGGGCTTTGGTGCCGGGGTAATGTTGGCGGCGACGGCATTTTCGCTGATCGTGCCCGGTATTGCAGCCGCTGAAGGCCTCGGGCTCTCACCTTGGGGTGCCAGTGGCTTGATCAGCTTCGGCATCATGCTCGGCGCGTTCGGGTTGTATCTGGTTGACCGCAAGGTTTCCGGCGCGAGCCCGGAAATGCTGGTGGGCACGCCGGATAAACCGGTTATTCCGCCGCGTATCTGGCTGTTTGTGTTCGCCATCATTGCCCATAACATTCCGGAAGGCATGGCGGTGGGCGTTTCAGCCGGTGGCGGCATGCCGGACGCCGACAGCCTGGCCATGGGCATTGCCTTGCAGGATGTGCCGGAAGGTTTGGTGATTGCACTGGTGCTGGCTGGGGCGGGCATGTCGCGGGTCAAGGCGTTCTTGATCGGCGCCGCGTCAGGCCTGGTCGAGCCGGTGTTTGCCGTGCTGTGTGCGTGGCTGGTGAGCCTGGCTGAGGTTCTGTTGCCGCTGGGGCTCGCGCTGGCGGCGGGGGCGATGTTGTTGGTGGTGACTCACGAAGTGATCCCGGAATCGCGCCGCAACGGTCACGAAAAGCTTGCCAGCCTGGGTTTGTGCATCGGGTTTTGCTTGATGATGGTGATGGATACTGCATTAGGGTGAGGCCATTGCAGCCTCACACCTGTCTCAAAGGGTGGGTTTACTCACCCTCGTCAAAGTAGTTATTGATCAACTTGACCAGGGCGTCCATCGCTTCCTGCTCTTGTTCGCCTTCCGTGCTCAAGTGAATCTTGGTGCCCTTGCCCGCAGCCAGCATCATCATGGCCATGATGCTTTTGCCGTCGACCATCGACTCTGGTGTGCGCCCGGCGCGGATCTGGCAGGGGAACTGCCCGGCAACACCGACGAATTTAGCCGAGGCGCGGGCGTGCAGGCCCAGCTTGTTGATGATTTCAATTTCCAGAGCGGGCATCGCGGGGGTGTTCCTTTCAGCTAAGGTCGCGGTGGCGAACCTGGACGTTCTTGAGGGTTTGTTGCAGCACCTGGCCCAGGCGTTCGGTCAGGTAGACGGAGCGATGGTGGCCGCCGGTGCAGCCGATGGCAATGGTGACATAAGCCCGATTACTTGCGGCAAAGCGCGGTAACCATTTGAGCAGGTAGCTGGAGATATCCTGGAACATTTCCTCGACATCCGGTTGCGCAGCCAGGTACTCGACCACCGGCTGATCCAAGCCAGACTGATCACGCAGTTCAGGTTTCCAGTAAGGGTTGGGCAGGCAGCGCACGTCGAACACCAGGTCGGCATCCACCGGCATCCCACGCTTGAACCCAAACGACTCAACCAGAAAGGCCGTGCCGGGCTCCGGCTGGTTCAGCAGGCGCAGCTTGATCGCATCGCGCAATTGATACAGGTTCAAGCCGGTGGTGTTGATCTTGAGGTCAGCGAGGTCAATGATCGGCCCCAGCAGCGTGGTCTCGTCCTCGATGGCTTCGGCCAGAGAGCGATGCGGGCTGCTGAGGGGGTGACGTCGACGGGTTTCGGAGAAGCGCTTGAGTAGCGTCTCCTCGTCGGCATCCAGGTACAGCACATCGCAATGAATATGCTTGGCGCGAACTTCCTCAAGCAACTGCGGGAAGCGCTCAAGGTGGCTGGGCAGGTTGCGGGCGTCTATCGAGACGGCCACCAGTGGCTGCGCCAGTTCAGTGTGGATCAGGGCGCGTTCGGCCAATTCCGGCAGCAGGCCCGCCGGCAGGTTGTCGATGCAATAGAAGCCGTTGTCCTCAAGGACGTTGAGGGCGGTGCTTTTACCCGAGCCGGAACGGCCGCTGACGATGATCAAACGCATGATTACTGCCTGTTTTGCTCATCGAGTACAACCTTGTAAAGCGCCTCGTTGCTGCTGGCGCTGCGCAGTTTGTCGCGTACGTCCTTGCGGTCGAGCATGCTGGCGATCTGCCGAAGCAGTTCCAGGTGCGCATCGGTGGCGGCTTGCGGGACCAGCAGAACGAACAGAAGGTCAACCGGGGCGCCGTCGATGGCGTCGAAATCGATTTTCTCCTGCAGGTGCAATAACGCACTGACGGGAGAGGTGCAGCCTTCAAGGCGGCAGTGAGGAATGGCGATGCCGTTGCCAAAACCGGTGGAGCCCAGTTTTTCACGGTCGATCAGGGCCTTGAACACGACTTGCTCATCCAGCTCAGGCACTTCACGGCTGATCAGGTTGGCGATGTGTTCGAGGGCTTTTTTCTTACTGCCGCCCGGCGCGTTCACGAGGGAACGGCCGGGGGTCAGGATGGTTTCAAGTTGGATCATGGGGGAGAGTTAACGACCTGTACCTTGCATCAGGTGCAGATTCTTTTCCTTATGCTTTATGAGTTGGCGGTCCAGCTTGTCGTAGAGCGAGTCAATCGCCGCATACATATCTTCATGCTCGGCATTGGCGACGAGCTTCGCATTCGGTACATGCAGGGTGGCCTCGATTTTCTGCTTGAGCTTATCGACCTCCATGATGACCTGCACGTTGGTGATCTTGTCAAAATGCCCCGCAAGCTTGTTCAGCTTACTCTCGGTGTACTCACGCAGGGGCTTGGTGACTTCCAGCTGGTGTCCACTGATGTTGACTTGCATACAGCTTCTCCTTCGTTGCCAGTGCATAAAGCGACAGGCAAAAGCGCCTGCCACTGGAACGCTGTGGCCCGCCCGTCACATCAAACGCTTACGCTCGCTGGAAGGCGCGATCCCGAGGGACTCGCGGTACTTGGCGACGGTTCGACGGGCGACCTGAATGCCTTGTGCCTCCAGTAAACCAGCGATCTTACTGTCACTCAATGGCTTTTTCTGATTTTCCGCCGCAACCAGTTTTTTGATGATCGCGCGGATCGCCGTGGACGAGCATTCACCGCCTTCGGAGGTGCTGACGTGGCTGGAGAAAAAGTATTTCAGCTCATAAATACCCCGTGGGGTATGCATGAATTTCTGTGTGGTCACGCGGGAAATCGTCGATTCATGCATGCCCACAGCCTCGGCAATGTCATGCAGGACCAGCGGCTTCATCGCCTCGTCGCCATATTCCAGGAAGCCGCGCTGGTGCTCGACGATCTGGGTGGCCACTTTCATCAGGGTTTCGTTGCGGCTTTGCAGGCTCTTGATGAACCAGCGCGCTTCCTGCAATTGGTTGCGCATGAAGGTGTTGTCGGCGCTGGTATCGGCGCGGCGTACAAAGCCGGCGTACTGCGGGTTGACCCGCAGGCGTGGCACCGATTCCTGGTTCAGCTCCACCAGCCAGCGTTCGTTGTCTTTGCGCACGATCACGTCAGGCACGACATATTCGGCTTCGCTGGACTCGATCTGCGAGCCGGGGCGCGGGTTGAGGCTCTGCACCAGTTCGATGACCTGGCGCAGGTCATCTTCCTTGAGCTTCATGCGGCGCATCAACTGGCTGTAGTCGCGGCTGCCCAGCAGGTCGATGTAGTCGGTGACCAGGCGCTGGGCCTCGACGAGCCACGGGGTCTTGGCCGGCAGTTGGCGCAGTTGCAGCAACAGGCATTCGCTCAAAGTGCGAGCGCCAATGCCGGAAGGCTCGAACTGTTGGATGCGATGCAGGACGGCTTCGATTTCGTCCAGCTCGATGTCCAATTCCGGGTCGAAGGCTTCCAGAATCTCGTCGAGCGTCTCGTCCAGGTAGCCCTGATTGTTGATGCAGTCGATCAGGGTTACGGCGATCAGGCGATCGGTGTCGGACATCGGCGCCAGGTTCAGTTGCCACAGCAAATGGCTCTGCAGGCTTTCACCGGCGGACGTGCGGGTAGTGAAGTCCCACTCGTCGTCGTCATTGCTGGGCAGGCTGCTGGCGCTGGTCTGGTAGACGTCTTCCCAGGCGGTGTCGACGGGAAGCTCGTTGGGAATGCGTTCGTTCCATTCGCCTTCCTCAAGGTTATCCACCGTAGGGGCGGTTTCCTGATAGGACGGTTCCTGCACGTCGGGGTTGGGTTTTTGCTCGATGTTGTCGGCCAGCGGGTCTGCATTATCGAAGTCGTCGCCTTCTTCCTGGCGTTCGAGCATCGGATTGGACTCCAGGGCCTCCTGGATTTCCTGTTGCAGGTCCAGGGTCGACAATTGGAGCAGGCGGATGGCCTGTTGCAGCTGCGGTGTCATCGTCAGCTGCTGGCCCATTCTCAGGACTAGCGATGGTTTCATGGCAGGGGCTTAACACCTTATTCGCCGGCGCAATGCGCCATCCACGACAGGGCGCGTGAGCGCCAAACATAAGCAAATTATATGCCTGATATCAGGGGCTTTGCCTAGAGCGCGGTAACAATAAAAAAACCGAGGTTTTTATTGACTTGCACGCGCCCCTGGCAACTGCCTGATATCACCGTGTTTACAGGCGGAACTCGTGACCCAGGTACACTTCCTTCACCAGTTCATTGGCCAGGATAGTGGCGGAATCACCTTCTGCAATCAGTTGCCCATCGTTGACGATATAGGCGGTTTCGCAAATATCGAGCGTCTCACGCACGTTGTGGTCGGTGATCAGTACACCGATGCCCTTGGCCTTGAGGTGATGGATGATCTGCTTGATATCGCCAACCGAGATCGGGTCAACACCGGCAAAAGGTTCGTCCAGCAGGATGAACTTCGGCGCGGTAGCCAGTGCGCGGGCGATTTCCACACGGCGACGCTCACCACCGGACAGGCTCATGCCGAGGTTGTCGCGGATGTGGTTGATGTGGAACTCCTGCAACAGGCTTTCCAGTTCTTTGCGACGGCCGTCACGGTCGAGCTCCTTGCGGGTCTCGAGGATCGCCATGATGTTGTCGGACACCGACAGTTTGCGGAAGATCGACGCCTCCTGGGGAAGATAGCCGATACCCGCGCGTGCACGACCGTGCATCGGCTGGTGGCTTACGTCCAGATCGTCAATCAATACACGGCCCTGATCCGCCTGGACCAGGCCAACAATCATATAGAAGCAGGTGGTCTTGCCGGCGCCGTTAGGGCCGAGCAAGCCGACGATCTGGCCGCTGTCGATCGACAGGCTGACGTCGCGTACGACCTGACGGCTTTTATAAGCTTTGGCCAGATGCTGGGCTTTCAGGGTTGCCATTAGTTCGTCTTCTTCGCAGCGGGTTTAGGCGCAGGGGCGGCAGCGTCTTTCTGTTTCGGCTGGATCACCATGTCGATGCGAGGACGGGGTTGCGTGACCTTGCTGCCATTGGCGCGACCGGCGGTGGCGATCTGCTTGACGGTGTCGTAGGTGATTTTTTCACCTTCGGTGGTGTTGCCGTCAGTGCTGACAACCCGTGCCTGGTCGATCAGGACAATGCGGTTCTGCTGAGCGTGATACTGGATGGTCTTACCGTAGCCCTGCATCGGCTTCTTGTCGGTAACCGACTGCATCTGTTCGAAGTAAGCCAGGTTGCCTACCGAAGTCACCACGTCGATGTCACCCGCCGGGGTGCGAGTCAGCGTTACCGTGTTGCCGGTAATCTTCATCGAGCCCTGGATAATGACCACGCCGCCGGAATAGGTCGCGACACCTTGCTTGTCATCCAGCTGCGCATCGTCAGCCTGAATGCGGATCGGTTGCTGGCTATCGTTCGGCAGAGCCCAGGCGCTCACGCTTCCCAGTGCTGCGCCCAGACCGAGCAAAATAGGGAGGGTTTTAACGAGCCTCATACTGTCCTCTTACGTTCGATAGCAGGTGTATCCTGCTTTCTTTCAAATACGCTTTCATTCCCTTGCCAGTCGATACACCGCCAGCGCCGTCAATTCTAACGTCTTGCTCGGTCTGCGCATATTGCTGTTGTGGGAAAACGGTCATGCGACTGCTGGTGATGATGGTGTCACGCTTCTGTTCATCGGTGCGCGCAACGCGTACCGAGTCGATCAACTCAACCTGGGTGCCGTCCGCATTGACCTCGCCACGTTTGCTGGTGACGTGCCACGGAAAGTCGGTGCCGCGGAACAGGTTCAGGTCCGGGTTGGTCAGCAGGCTGACTTCGGATGCCTTGACGTGCTCGACTTTTTCCGCGGTCATCTCGTATTGGACCTTGCCTTCAAGCGTGAACTGCACCGTATAGGCATTGGTGGCGAAATTGTCGATCAGCCCCTCGTCAACCTGGGCAACAGGCTTGTCGAGAAAGCGCTCCGGGCTGATATTCCAGTAGCCCACCGCCAGGAACAGCGCGGCAATGACTCCGAATAACAGGAAGTTGCGAATCTTTTTGCTCAGCATAAAACGCTCTATAAGTAGGCGGCGTGGGCCGCTTCAAGACTGCCCTGGGCACGCAGGATCAATTCGCAGAACTCGCGGGCAGCACCTTCGCCGCCACGCGCGGTAGTGATGCCGTGGGCGTGTTCACGAACAAATGCCGCAGCGTTTGCGACGGCCATACCCAGGCCCACTCGGCGAATGACCGGCAAGTCAGGTAGATCGTCACCCAGGTACGCAACCTGCTCATAGCTTAGGTTGAGTTGGCCAAGAAGCTCGTCCAGAACCACCAGTTTATCCTCACGGCCTTGATACAGGTGAGGAATCCCCAGGTTTTGTGCGCGGCGTTCCACAACCGGTGTCTTTCGACCACTGATAATCGCCGTTTGCACACCGGCGGCCATCAACATTTTGATGCCCTGGCCGTCGAGGGTGTTAAAGGTCTTGAATTCGCTGCCATCTTCGAGGAAATACAGGCGGCCATCAGTCAGCACGCCGTCCACGTCGAAAATCGCCAGTTTGATGTTTTTGCCGCGTTGCAGCAGGTTGCTGGTCATTTACATCACTCCCGCACGCAGCAAGTCGTGCATGTTCAGGGCGCCGATCGGGCGGTCGTCACTATTGACCACCACCAGCGCGCCAATCTTATGGTCTTCCATGATCTTCAGCGCTTCGGCTGCAAGCATCTCGGGGCGGGCGGTCTTGCCGTGGGGCGTCATCACCGCATCGATAGTCGCGGTGTGGATATCGATGGTGCGGTCCAGGGTGCGGCGCAGGTCGCCGTCGGTGAAGACTCCGGCCAGGCGCCCGTCGGCTTCCAGGATCACGGTCATGCCCAGGCCCTTGCGGGTCATTTCCATCAGTGCGTCTTTGAGCAGGGTGCCGCGTTGTACGTGGGGCAGCTCATCCCCCGAATGCATGACGTTTTCCACTTTGAGCAGCAGGCGACGACCCAGCGCGCCGCCCGGGTGCGAAAACGCGAAGTCTTCAGCGGTAAAACCACGGGCTTCCAGCAACGCCACGGCCAGGGCGTCGCCCATCACCAGGGCGGCGGTGGTGGAGGAGGTCGGTGCCAGGTTAAGCGGACAGGCTTCGTGGGCCACATGCACGTTCAAATTGACTTCGGCAGCCTTGGCCAGCGTGGATTCCGGGTTGCCGGTGAGGCTGATCATCTTGATGCCCAGGCGCTTGATCAAGGGCAGCAAGGTCACGATTTCGTTGGTGGTGCCGGAGTTCGACAGCGCCAGGATGATGTCATCCTTGGTGATCATGCCCATGTCACCGTGGCTGGCTTCGGCCGGGTGCACGAAAAACGCCGTGGTCCCGGTGCTGGCCAGGGTGGCGGCGATCTTGTTGCCGACGTGGCCGGATTTGCCCATGCCGACCACCACCACGCGGCCCTTGCTGGCCAGAATCATCTCGCAGGCACGTACGAAATCTGCGTCGATATGGGCCAGTAAACCTTCTACGGCTTCAAGCTCGAGGCGGATGGTGCGTTGTGCGGATTGAATAAGGTCGCTGGATTGGCTCATGTCTGAAGTCGTATAGCCTGACGAAAAGTCGGCGATTATAGCGGTAATGATCAAATCCCTCACGCTAGTTATTCTGTAAGTGCCTGGGATTTATGCTCAGTCAGGTGTTTTCCCTGTCCCGAATCTGAACAAGGGCTGTTCCGGCCTTGGGGGCTCTGTACCAGCAGTGATATAGTTCGCCGCCAGTTCGGTCGGCCCAAGCCACGCCGCTAACTTTTGTGCATCTGTTGCAAACGAAAGTCGCACGCATGGTGTCTGAGTGAAAGGCTGCATCCCAAGGAGATTAGATGAGTGCCGATAACGCCTACGCGGTCGAGCTGAAGGGCCTTACCTTCAAGCGCGGTTCGCGCAGCATCTTCAATAACGTCGATATTCGCATTCCCCGCGGTAAAGTCACGGGCATCATGGGGCCTTCCGGTTGCGGCAAGACCACTTTGTTGCGCCTGATGGGCATGCAATTGCGGCCCAGCGCCGGCGAAGTGTGGGTCAACGGCCAGAACCTGCCGACCCTGTCGCGCAGCGATCTGTTCGATGCGCGCAAGCATATGGGCGTGCTGTTCCAGAGCGGTGCCCTGTTTACCGACCTCGACGTTTTCGAAAACGTAGCGTTTCCGCTGCGGGTGCATACCCAACTGTCCGATGAAATGATTCGTGACATTGTGCTGCTCAAATTGCAGGCCGTGGGCCTGCGCGGTGCTATCGACCTGATGCCCGACGAGTTGTCCGGTGGCATGAAGCGCCGAGTTGCGCTGGCGCGAGCGATTGCCCTCGATCCGCAGATTCTCATGTATGACGAGCCGTTCGTGGGCCAGGACCCGATCGCCATGGGCGTTCTGGTGCGCCTGATCCGCCTGCTCAACGATGCGTTGGGGATCACCAGCATCGTGGTTTCCCACGACCTGGCCGAAACCGCGAGCATTGCTGACTACCTTTATGTCGTCGGCGATGGCCAGGTGCTGGGGCAGGGCACGCCCGAAGAGCTCATGAACGCTGACAACCCGCGCATTCGCCAATTCATGACCGGCGATCCCGATGGCCCGGTGCCTTTTCATTTTCCGGCAGCGGACTACCGCTCAGATCTTCTGGGGAAGCGCTGATGCGCAAGACATCTTTAATCGAGAAGGTTCGCCTTTTCGGCCGCTCCGGCATCGACTTGATCGAGGTTCTGGGGCGTTCGACGATTTTCCTGTTTCACGCGCTGCTCGGGCGTGGCGGCATTGGCGGCGGTTTCGGCCTGCTGATCAAGCAGCTGCATTCGGTGGGTGTGATGTCCCTGGTCATCATCGTGGTGTCCGGGATATTCATCGGCATGGTGCTGGCGTTGCAGGGGTTCAATATCCTCTCCAGCTACGGTTCGGAGCAGGCAGTCGGGCAGATGGTTGCCCTGACGCTGCTGCGTGAGCTGGGGCCGGTGGTCACCGCCTTGCTGTTCGCCGGGCGTGCGGGTTCTGCATTGACCGCCGAAATCGGCAACATGAAGTCCACCGAACAGTTGTCCAGCCTGGAAATGATCGGCGTGGACCCGCTCAAATATATTGTTGCCCCGCGCCTGTGGGCCGGCTTCATATCCCTGCCGCTGCTGGCGATGATTTTCAGCGTGGTGGGCATCTGGGGTGGTTCGTGGGTGGCGGTTGACTGGTTGGGCGTTTATGACGGCTCGTACTGGGGCAACATGCAAAACAGCGTGACCTTCAGCGGCGACGTGCTCAATGGCATCATCAAAAGCATCGTTTTCGCCTTTGTAGTGACCTGGATCGCCGTATTCCAAGGCTATGACTGTGAGCCCACTTCAGAAGGGATCAGTCGCGCCACCACCAAGACCGTTGTGTACGCCTCGCTGGCGGTACTGGGCCTTGACTTCATTTTGACCGCCTTGATGTTTGGAGATTTCTGATGCAAAACCGCACTGTGGAAATCGGTGTCGGCCTTTTCTTGCTGGCTGGCATCCTGGCTTTACTGTTGCTCGCCCTGCGAGTCAGCGGCCTTTCGGCCAGCCCCACCGCCGATACTTATAAACTTTACGCGTACTTCGACAATATCGCCGGTTTGACGGTCAGAGCTAAAGTGACCATGGCTGGTGTAACCATCGGCAAGGTCACGGCAATCGATCTGGATCGCGACAGCTTCACTGGCCGGGTGACCATGCAAGTCGACAAGAAGGTAGATAATCTGCCGACTGACTCCACTGCATCTATTCTCACTGCTGGGCTGCTGGGCGAGAAGTACATCGGCGTCAGCGTGGGTGGGGAAACAGCCCTGCTCAAGGATGGTTCGACAATCCACGACACACAGTCGTCGTTGGTGCTTGAAGACTTGATCGGTAAATTCCTGCTCAATACGGTCAATAAAGACGCCAAATGAGGAACCTGTTCATGATCTCTACCTTGCGACGTGGCCTGCTGGTGCTGCTGGCAGCGCTGCCGTTGATGGCCAACGCGGCGGGTTCTGCGCACGATCTGGTGCAGGACACGACCAACAAGATGCTGGCTGACCTGACTGCCAACAAAGAGCAGTACAAGCAAGACCCCACCAGGTTCTACGAAGCGCTCAACACCATTGTGGGTCCTGTGGTCGATGCCGAGGGCATTTCCCGCAGCATCATGACGGTCAAGTATTCGCGCAAGGCCACGCCTGCGCAGATGCAGACCTTCCAGGAAAACTTCAAGAAGGGCCTGTTCCAGTTCTATGGCAATGCCCTGCTTGAGTACAACAACCAAGGCATTACCGTCGCTCCAGCCGGGGATGAGTCGGGTGACCGCACCAGCGTCAACATGACCGTCAAGGGCAACAACGGCGCGGTTTACCCGGTTCAGTACACGCTGGAGAAGGTCAACGGCGAGTGGAAACTGCGCAACGTGATCATCAACGGCATCAACATCGGCAAGCTGTTCCGCGATCAGTTCGCTGATGCGATGCAGCGTAATGGCAATAACCTGGACAAAACCATCAATGGTTGGGCCGGTGAAGTCGCCAAAGCCAAGGAAGAAACCGACAAACAAGCCGGGAAGCCTGCGCAATGACCGAGTCGGCTGTTCGTCTTGGTGACGCCGGCGAGTTGTTCCTCAGCGGCGTGCTGGATTACCGCACCGGGCCTGAGCTGCGCAAGCAGGGCCAGGCGCTGATCAACAGCAGCAACGCGCCTGCGCTGGTGCTTGATTGCTCGGCGGTGACCAAGTCCAGCAGTGTCGGCTTGTCGTTGTTGCTGTGCTTCATGCGTGATGCGCAAGCGGCCAGGAAACCGGTCAGCATCCGCTCAATGCCCGAAGACATGCGCGAAATCGCGCAGGTTTCCGGTATTACCGAGCTGTTGGCGCATCCTTAATACACATTATTAGAGAAGCCCCCCGTCAGAGTCCTGCTATGCGGGGTTCGCAGGCGCGGGGCTTTTTTGTATGATGTGCGACCCGTGCGCACTGGGCGCCGATAGAGGTTGAGCATGCAGGCCCTAGAAGTTAAAAGCTTCCTTGAAGGAAAGCTGCCCGAAACGAACGTCGAAGTTGAAGGCGAAGGCTGCAATTTCCAGCTGAACGTGATTAGCGATGAACTGGCGGCATTGAGCCCGGTCAAGCGTCAACAGCAGATCTATGCCCATTTGAACCCGTGGATCACCAATGGCAGCATCCATGCGGTCACTATGAAATTTTTCAGCCGCGCGGCCTGGGCCGAGCGCACCTGAGCCCCCAAGGCGTCGAGATTCTTATGGATAAATTGATTATTACCGGTGGTGCCCGCCTTGATGGCGAGATCCGCATTTCCGGTGCAAAAAACTCCGCCTTGCCGATCCTGGCAGCGACCCTGCTGTGCGATGGCCCGGTAACCGTGGCCAACCTGCCGCACCTGCACGACATCACCACCATGATCGAGCTGTTCGGTCGCATGGGTATTGAGCCGGTGATCGACGAGAAGCTGTCTGTCGAAATCGACGCGCGCACCATCAAGACCCTGATCGCTCCGTACGAACTGGTGAAAACCATGCGTGCCTCGATCCTGGTGCTGGGCCCGATGGTTGCCCGTTTCGGCGAAGCTGAAGTCGCACTGCCTGGCGGTTGCGCGATTGGCTCGCGCCCTGTCGACCTGCACATCCGTGGCCTTGAAGCCATGGGCGCGGTCATCGACGTAGAAGGTGGCTATATCAAGGCCAAGGCGCCGGAAGGCGGTTTGCGCGGTGCCAACTTCTTCTTCGATACCGTCAGCGTCACCGGTACCGAGAACATCATGATGGCCGCCGCCCTGGCGAACGGTCGCAGCGTGCTGCAAAACGCTGCGCGCGAGCCGGAAGTGGTCGACCTGGCCAACTTCCTGATCGCCATGGGTGCCAACATCACCGGCGCCGGCACTGACACCATCACTATCGACGGTGTGAAGCGTCTGCACTCGGCCACCTACAAAGTGATGCCGGACCGTATCGAGACCGGCACCTACCTGGTTGCCGCCGCCGTTACCGGTGGCCGCGTCAAGGTCAAGGACACCGATCCGACCATCCTGGAAGCCGTGCTGGAAAAACTCAAGGAAGCCGGTGCTGAAATCACTACCGGTGAGGACTGGATCGAGCTGAACATGCACGGCAAGCGGCCAAAAGCCGTGAACGTGCGTACGGCTCCGTACCCGGCGTTTCCGACCGACATGCAGGCGCAGTTCATTTCCTTGAACGCGATTGCCGAAGGCACAGGCGCTGTGATCGAGACCATCTTCGAAAACCGCTTCATGCACGTGTATGAACTGCACCGCATGGGCGCCAAGATCCAGGTCGAAGGCAACACCGCCATCGTTACCGGTATCGACAAGCTCAAGGGCGCGCCAGTCATGGCAACCGACCTGCGTGCCTCGGCCAGCCTGGTGATTTCGGCGCTGTGCGCCGACGGCGACACCCTGATCGACCGCATTTACCACATCGACCGTGGTTACGAGTGCATCGAAGAAAAACTGCAGATGCTCGGCGCTAAAATCCGCCGCGTACCGGGCTAGTTCCTGAAGCAGCAAACACCGTCACTGGGCTGTGTTTGCTGTTAGCTGAATTTGTTTCAAATCGAGGCTGTAATGGCCTCGATCTGTGTCTGGCGCCGTTTGCGACCGGACAGCAATAGCCTGATGAAGGACTGACGTTTCCCATGTTGACCATCGCACTGTCCAAGGGCCGCATCCTTGACGACACTTTGCCGCTTCTGGCTGAAGCGGGCATCGTGCCGACCGAGAATCCGGACAAGAGCCGCAAGCTGATCATCCCCACGACCCAGGACGATGTGCGCCTGTTGATCGTGCGGGCTACCGACGTGCCGACCTACGTTGAACATGGTGCCGCCGACCTCGGCGTTGCCGGTAAAGACGTGCTGATGGAATACGGTGGCCAGGGCCTGTACGAACCGTTGGACCTGCGTATTGCGCTGTGCAAGCTGATGACCGCCGGCCGTGTCGGTGATGTTGAGCCCAAAGGCCGCCTGCGCGTGGCCACCAAGTTCGTCAACGTCGCCAAACGCTACTACGCCGAGCAAGGCCGTCAGGTCGACATCATCAAGCTCTACGGCTCGATGGAGCTGGCGCCGCTGATCGGCCTGGCCGACAAGATCATCGACGTGGTCGACACCGGCAACACCCTGCGTGCCAACGGCCTCGAACCCCAGGATTTCATTGCTGACATCAGCTCCCGCCTGATCGTCAACAAAGCCTCCATGAAAATGCAGCACGCCCGTATCCAGGCGTTGATCGACACCCTGCGCAAGGCAGTGGAGTCTCGACACCGCGGTTGACTCACCCGCGCGGCCTTAGGCCGCGCCCGTCTATCCGCCTCATAGCCAGAATTCTCAGGTGCCCAAGCGGAAATGACTGCTAGTTTAGGGCGCCTGAGTTTTTGCCAATTCTATTGAGGCCCTCGCTATGACCACGTCCACTGCAATTGCCCGACTCAACGCTGCCGACCCGGATTTCGCCCATCATCTGGATCATCTGCTGAGCTGGGAAAGCGTGTCTGACGACTCGGTCAACCAGCGAGTGCTCGACATTATCAAGGCCGTGCGTGAGCGCGGTGATGCGGCGCTGGTGGATTTCACCCGTCAGTTCGACGGCCTGGACGTGAAGTCCATGGCTGACCTGATCCTGCCCCGTGAACGCCTGGAGCTGGCGCTGACACGCATCACAGCACCCCAGCGCCAAGCCCTGGAAGTGGCGGCGGCGCGGGTGCGCAGCTACCACGAAAAACAGAAACAGGATTCCTGGAGCTACACCGAAGCCGACGGCACCGTGCTGGGCCAAAAAGTCACGCCGCTGGACCGCGCCGGTCTGTACGTGCCCGGCGGCAAGGCCTCGTACCCGTCATCGGTGCTGATGAACGCGATCCCGGCCAAAGTGGCGGGCGTAACCGAAGTGGTCATGGTGGTGCCGACCCCGCGTGGTGAAATCAACGAGCTGGTGCTGGCCGCTGCCTGCATCGCCGGCGTCGACCGTGTGTTCACCATTGGGGGGGCGCAAGCCGTTGCAGCCCTGGCCTACGGTACCGAAAGCGTGCCGAAGGTCGACAAGGTGGTTGGCCCAGGCAACATCTATGTCGCCACCGCCAAGCGCCACGTGTTTGGCCAGGTCGGTATCGACATGATCGCCGGCCCTTCGGAAATCCTCGTGGTGTGCGACGGCCAGACCGACCCGGACTGGATCGCCATGGACCTGTTTTCCCAGGCCGAGCACGACGAAGACGCCCAGGCGATTCTGGTCAGTCCGGACGCCGAGTTCCTCGACAAGGTCGCCGCCAGCATCAACACGCTGCTGCCGACCATGGACCGCGCCGAGATCATCGAGAAGTCGATCAATGGCCGTGGTGCGCTGATTCTGGTGCGTGACATGGAACAGGCCATCGAAGTGGCCAACCGCATTGCGCCGGAGCACTTGGAATTATCTGTAGCCGACCCGCAGGCCTGGCTGCCGTCGATCCGCCACGCGGGTGCGATCTTCATGGGCCGCCACACCAGCGAAGCCCTGGGCGACTACTGCGCCGGCCCCAACCACGTGCTGCCGACGTCCGGCACCGCGCGGTTCTCATCGCCGCTGGGGGTGTATGACTTCCAGAAGCGTTCGTCGATTATCTTCTGCTCGCCACAAGGCGCCTCCGAACTGGGCAAGACTGCCTCGGTGCTGGCCCGTGGTGAATCGCTGAGCGCCCACGCGCGTAGCGCCGAATATCGCATCCTTGAAGAGGGGAAATGAGGCATGAGCAAATTCTGGAGCCCCTTCGTCAAGGACCTCGTGCCTTACGTACCCGGCGAACAACCGAAGCTGACCAAACTGGTCAAGCTCAACACCAATGAAAACCCCTATGGCCCATCGCCCAAGGCGCTGGCGGCGATGCAGGCCGAGTTGAACGACAACCTGCGTTTGTACCCCGACCCCAACAGCGACCTGCTCAAGCAGGCCGTGGCCAGGTACTACGGCGTTGACGCCGGCAAAGTGTTCCTCGGCAACGGCTCCGACGAAGTGCTGGCGCACATCTTCCACGGCCTGTTCCAGCACGACTTGCCGCTGCTGTTCCCGGACATCAGCTACAGCTTTTACCCGGTGTACTGCGGCCTTTACGGCATCAAGTCCGCCCCGGTGCCGCTGGATGAGCAATTCCAGATCCGCGTGGCCGACTACGCCAAGCCCAACGGCGGGATCATCTTCCCCAACCCGAACGCGCCGACTGGCTGCGTACTGGCGCTGGACGCGGTGGAGCAGATCCTCAAGGCCAGCCCGGATTCGGTGGTGGTGGTGGATGAAGCCTATATCGACTTCGGCGGCGAAACCGCCATCAGCCTGGTGGATCGCTACCCGAACCTGCTGGTGACCCAGACCCTGTCCAAATCGCGCTCACTGGCCGGTTTGCGTGTAGGCCTGGCCGTGGGCCACCCGGACCTGATCGAAGCGCTGGAGCGGGTCAAGAACAGCTTCAACTCCTACCCGCTGGATCGCCTGGCGATTGTCGGGGCGGCGGCGGCGTTTGAGGACCGTGAATATTTCGAGAAGACCTGCAAGCAGGTGATCGACAGCCGCAACACGGTGGTCGCGCAATTGGAGGGCAAGGGTTTTGAAGTGTTGCCTTCAGCGGCCAACTTCATCTTTGCTCGTCACCCACGGCACGACGCCGCGGGTTTGGCCGCAAAGCTGCGTGAGCAAGGGGTGATTGTGCGGCACTTCAAGCAGGAGCGGATTGCCCAGTTCCTGCGGATCAGCATCGGTACGCCGGAGCAGAACCAGGCGCTGATCGATGGCCTCGGTGAGCTCTAAGCCACACTGAAGATAAAAAAATGTGGGAGCTGGCAAGCCAGCTCCCACACTTGTTTTGCGTTGAGCCAGTTAGATCAACGGCTCATCCGGCTTCTTGTTCTTCCAGCCATCATTGCCCGGCAGCAGCAGGTTCAAACCAATCGCTACCACGGCACACAGGGCGATGCCCTTGAGGCCGAAGTCATCCGGGCCAGTGCCGGTGCCGACCAGCACACCGCCAATCCCGAACACCAGGGTCACCGACACAATCACCAGATTGCGCGCCTCGCCCAGGTCGATCTTGTGGCGAATCAGCGTGTTCATGCCCACCGCCGCAATCGAGCCGAACAGCAGGCACAGAATCCCGCCCATCACCGGTACCGGGATGCTTTGCAGCAACGCGCCGAACTTGCCGATAAACGCCAGGCTGATAGCAAACACTGCCGCCCAGGTCATGATTTTCGGGTTGTAGTTCTTGGTCAGCATCACTGCGCCAGTCACTTCGGCGTAAGTGGTGTTTGGCGGGCCGCCGAACAGGCCGGCAGCGGTGGTGGCAATCCCGTCCCCCAGCAAGGTGCGGTGCAGGCCGGGCTTTTTCAGGTAATCGCGACCGGTCACACTGCCCACCGCAATCACACCGCCGATATGTTCGATCGCCGGGGCCAGGGCCACCGGGACGATAAACAGAATCGCCTGCCAGTTGAACTCCGGCGCGGTGAAGTGGGGCAGGGCGAACCACGGCGCGGCGGCGATCTTCGCCGTGTCGACCACACCAAAGTAGAACGACATGGCAAAGCCGACCAGCACGCCGGAGATAATCGGCACCAGGCGGAAAATGCCTTTGCCGAATACCGCGACGATCAGGGTGGTCAGCAGTGCCGGCATCGAAATCAGCATCGCCGTCTGGTAATGGATCAGCTCGCTGCCATCACCGGCTTTGCCCATCGCCATGTTGGCGGCAATCGGCGCCATGGCCAGGCCGATCGAGATGATCACCGGGCCTATCACCACCGGCGGCAGCAGGCGGTCGATGAACCCGGTGCCTTTGACCTTAACAGCCAGGCCCAGGAAGGTATAAACGAAACCGGCCGCCATCACGCCGCCCATGGTCGCCGCCAGGCCGAACTGGCCCTTGGCGAGAATGATCGGGGTGATAAACGCAAAGCTCGATGCCAGGAATACCGGCACCTGCCGCCCTGTCACCACCTGGAACAGCAACGTGCCCAGGCCTGCGGTGAACAGTGCGACGTTTGGATCAAGACCTGTGATCAGTGGCATCAACACCAGCGCGCCAAATGCTACAAACAGCATTTGTGCGCCAGACAGGATCTGGCGCCAAAGCGGGTCGTTGAATTCATCCTGCATGCTCACGCGTCCTTCTGCTTGGTGCCGAAGATCTTGTCACCGGCATCGCCCAGGCCTGGGATGATGTAGCCGTGTTCGTTCAAGCGTTCGTCGATGGAGGCGGTGTAGATCTGCACGTCCGGGTGAGCCTTTTCGACGGCGGCGATGCCTTCGGGCGCAGCCACCAGCACCATGGCGCGGATGTCCTTGCAACCGGCCTTTTTCAGCAGGTCGATGGTGGCAACCATGGAACTGCCGGTGGCGAGCATCGGGTCGATGATCATTGCCAGGCGTTCGTTGATTTCCGGGACGAGTTTTTCCAGGTAGGTGTGCGCCTGCAAGGTTTCTTCATTGCGGGCCACGCCCACGGCGCTGACTTTGGCGCCCGGGATCAGGCTGAGCACGCCTTCGAGCATGCCGATACCGGCGCGCAGGATAGGCACTACGGTGATTTTCTTACCGGCGATTTTCTCCACTTGTACGGGACCGGCCCAACCGGGGATCTCGTAGGTTTCAAGCGGCAAATCCTTGGTCGCTTCATAAGTCAGCAGCGCTCCGACTTCCTGAGCAAGCTCACGGAAATTCTTCGTGCTAATGTCGGCACGGCGCATAAGGCCGAGTTTGTGTCGGATCAGCGGGTGGCGGATCTCGCGAGTGGGCATGGGAAAGGCTCCGGCGGCGGGCAAAAAAACCGGCCTAGATTAATCTATCCGAGGGTGTTGTCCTATAGACATCTAGTACGTTAGTCCATTAAGGCTTGATCGTTGCGCCTCACATGCGTACCTTTGCCCGCTTTTCTTGCCACAGCACCCCCTTGGAGAGCGCCATGTCCGCTGATCTCGAGCATATCCGTCAAATCATGCGCGAGGCTGACTGCCTGTACACCGAAGCGCAAGTCGAAGAAGCGATCGCCAAGGTCGGCGCACACATCAGCCGCGAAATGGCCGACACCAACCCGGTGGTCTTCTGCGTGATGAACGGCGGCCTGATTTTCGCCGGCAAATTGCTGACTCATCTGCAATTCCCGCTGGAAGCCTCGTACCTGCATGCCACCCGTTATCGCAACGAGACCAGCGGCGGCGACCTGTTCTGGAAAGCCAAACCGGAAGTATCGTTCATCGACCGCGATGTGCTGATCATTGACGACATCCTCGATGAAGGTCACACCCTGGGCGCGATCATCGACTTCTGCAAACACGCCGGTGCGCGCAAAGTGCACACCGCCGTATTGATCGACAAAGACCACGACCGCAAGGCCCGCCCGGACCTCAAAGCCGATTACGTCGGTCTGCCGTGCATCGACCGTTACATTTTCGGCTACGGTATGGACTACAAAGGCTACTGGCGCAACGCCAATGGCATCTACGCGGTTAAAGGGATGTAAACCATGGCGCGCTTTCTTGATCAGACGTTGTTCGCGCAATTGGCCGAGAAAGCGGCTGCCAGCCCTCGCGGCCGGCACCATCACAACTTGCATCAGATGGAAGAACCCTGCCATCGCCTGGCCGTCGGCCTGCAGCCCGACACCTATGTGCCGCCGCATCGGCACCTGAGTGCCGACAAGGCGGAAACCTTGCTGGTGCTCAAGGGCAGCCTCGGCATACTGGTTTTCAGCGACACCGGCCAGGTGATTGCCAAGCGCATTTTGCAGGCGGGCGGCGAGTGCGCAGGCGTCGATTTGCCGCCAGGCGTGTTTCATGGCCTGGTGGTGCTGGAACCCGACAGCGTGATGTTTGAATGCAAGGCCGGGCCGTATCGACCGATAGGCGAGGGCGAGTCACCCGACTGGGCGCCCCGCGAAGGCGAAGCCGGTGTGGCCGAGTACCAACGCTGGATGCTCGCCCAGTTCGATTGAGCTACAGTGCTCGGCTATCTTTCTACGGAGCGGCCCATGAGCCTGTTGACACGCACCTGCGCCGCCCTGGCGTTGACTCTCAGTTTGCCACTGGCTGCCGCGCCCGCGCCGATGCACAGCCAGTTCCTGCCGCCGGATGACCTCACCCTGCGCGCGCAAACGCCCGACCAGCAGCAACTGCTGCAAGTTACCGATTATGCGGTGGTGGTGGGTAACCAGCGGCAATCAACGCAACAGCCGATTCCGGTGACCTCGCCGTTGATGATCCGCCTCAAGGGCAAATCCTTGAACAAAGGCGCGACCATCGCCCAGGTGGTGCTCAATTTCGACGCCGAAAGCAAAAGCCTGAAAAAGCCGCTGTTTGATGACGCCAGCAAGACCCTGACCCTTTCTTACCCGATGGCGCAATATCGAGTGATTGTCGACCTGCTGCGCAATGACACGGTGTATGTACAGTTTCTCAGTTATGCCAACGGGCATATCTGGGCGGACCTGCACACAGGCGCCGTTCGCGCTAAATCGTGAGGCCGCAGGTAATCCAATGTGGGAGCGGGCTTGCTCGCGAATGCGGTGGGTCAATCAACTCAACTTAAACTGACACACCGCTTTCGCGAGCAAGCCCGCTCCCACAGTGGTTTTCGTCGCTTCCGAAGCGTGTGTGCCGCAGGTAAACTGCTAATCCCGTGTAATGTCTGCAGGCTGGAGTCGGTAATGCGTAAAGATAAGAAACAGGTGATTGGTGACGAGATCGGCGACGACCAGATCAAGTTGTTCCTGGATTTTGAGCCAGTTGACGCGACTTCACCGTCCCTGCACAAGCTGATCAAGGCCTACCGTGGCCTGCGTATCGATGACTTCGAGCGCTTCCTGGGCTTTTTCAAAGAGGCTGGCCTGGACCTGGACGGCAAGGATGAGCATGGCCAGACCTTCGTCGAGCTGATCAAGGACCAGCGCAACGCACCCGAGTACATCGAGCTGATCGAAAACGCTCGCGGCTGATTATTCGGGCCACAAAAAAACGCCCCGAAGGGCGTTTGATCGTTCCCACGCTCCGCGTGGGAATGCCTCCAGTGACGCTCCGCGTCACGACCTCAAGCGTAACTCTCAGCCTCGTTGCTTTGCTCAACCAGCTCCAGGCTGATGTTGTTCTGCGCATTGATCTTGCGATACAGCTCAGCATCCGTCTCCAGCACTTTTTCCCGCGCCGGGAAGATCTCGTGCAGCTTGGCCGCCCACTCTCCGGCAGCCTTGGCCGGGAAGCAGCGCTCGATCAGTTCCAGCATGATCGAAACCGTCACCGAAGCACCTGGGGACGCGCCCAGCAGGGCGGCCAGCGAGCCGTCTTTGGCCGCGACCAGCTCGGTGCCGAATTGCAGCACGCCGCCTTTTTTCGGGTCTTTCTTGATGATCTGCACCCGTTGGCCGGCCACTTCCAGGCGCCAGTCTTCGGCTTTGGCTTCAGGGTAGAAGCGGCGCAGGGATTCCAGACGCTGCTCCATGGACTGCATCACTTCGCTGACCAGGTACTTGGTCAGGTCCATGTTGTCGCGAGCGACCGCCAGCATCGGGCCGATGTTGCCGGCGCGAACCGACAGCGGCAGGTCGAGGAACGAGCCGTGCTTGAGGAACTTGGTGGTAAAGCCGGCGTATGGCCCGAACAGCAGGGATTTCTGGCCGTCGACCACGCGGGTGTCCAGGTGCGGCACCGACATCGGCGGCGAGCCCACGGCGGCCTGGCTGTAAACCTTGGCCTGGTGGTGCTTGACCACTTCCGGGTTGTCGCAACGCAGCCACTGGCCACTGACCGGGAAGCCGCCGAAGCCTTTGCTCTCTTCGATGCCCGAAGCTTGCAGCAGCGGCAGGGCCGCGCCACCGGCGCCGAGGAAGACGAACTTGGCGTCGACTTCGCGGCTGTTGCCGCTGTTGACGTCCTTGATGCTCACGGTCCAGCCCGCGCCATTGCGCTTGAGGCCGGTGACGCGCTTGCTGTACTTGACCTGGGCATCGGGTGCGCTGGTCAGGTGCGACAGCAGTTGGTTGGTCAGGGCGCCGAAATTGACGTCGGTGCCGTTCATCACGCGGGTGGCAGCGATTTTTTCATCGAGCGGGCGGCCCGGCATCATCAGCGGCATCCACTCGGCCATCTCATTGCGGTCTTCGGTGTAATGCATGTCCGAGAACGCATGGTGCTGGCTGAGGGTTTCAAAGCGCTTCTTGAGGAAGGACACGCCTTTGTCGCCTTGCACGAAGCTCAGGTGCGGCACCGGGCTGATAAAGGACTTGGACGAGCCAAAGGTGCCCTTTTTGGTCAGGTACGCCCAGAACTGCTTCGATACCTCGAACTGGGTGTTGATGTGCACGGCTTTCTTGATGTCGATGGAACCATCGGCGGCCTGCGGCGTGTAGTTCAGCTCACACAGCCCGGCGTGGCCGGTGCCGGCGTTGTTCCACGGGTTGGAACTCTCCGCGGCACCCGAATCCATCAGCTCAACGACTTCCAGCTTGAGGCCGGGGTCGAGCTCTTTGAGCAATACGGCCAGGGTGGCACTCATGATGCCGGCCCCTACCAGTACTACGTCGACTGCTTCGTTATGCGCCATTTAACGCGTCTCCAAAATCTGCAGCACCAAATTGACGGCATGGCTGCCAGGAGTGACGGGGCGGTTCACGTGTTGCCCCAGGTTACCCATGGCCAGGATCGCCATGTCCGTTTCGCAATTCTTTGCAACTTCAGCACACGCTTCCTGCCGGCTAATCTGCCTATGAACGCATTCATGGGCGCCTGTGGCAATTCGACTTATGGTCAAAGCGTGCGATTCGTGCAACCAATCCGTAGCGGACAGGCTCAAGCTCCGGTGTTTGAGGAGTACTCGGTCCTGTGTGGTTGGGCTGTTCCAGACGCTGATGGTGCTTGTACAAACGCCAAACTATTCATTTGCTCGCCACACTCTTGTGAAGTTGTGAAAACCCGTTTTTTCACGCTCTTTTGAAGACGTGAACCTCAAAAAAGGGCTGCCCCAGCCTGGCACCTGGCCCGTAAACCCTGCCGACACGCAGCAAGACGGGCAAACAACTCAAGTGGCCGAGCGCAATGGCAGCTCTGGCAGATTCGGCAAAGAGGGGTGGTTTGCAAAGAAATCAGCAAGCGCGCCAGCTTCACTCGATCTGTGTGGGCGGCTCTCTGTGGGCGATTGGGGGGTTAATACCGAGGCATTAACGGTGCTGCGGGGCCCGATCAGGAGACGTCCTTATAATCGGGGGGAGATTGTAGCGAAGAACGTCGGGGAAATGGGCGTGTTTTGTGACTTTTATTAGGGCTGTTCAGGAAGCCAGTGCGTGCCGCGAATGCCTGTGAGCAACCTGCGGGCTGATTCGGGCACTCATCGGCAATGGACGGTGCATCCAGCCCAAGTGAGTCTCCGAGACTTCCACCCAGCCATCGCCCACAGGTGGCAGGCTGCACTGCTTGAACGCCACGCAATGGCCGTTGGCATCGAGCCGTGCGTAATGGCGATGGCGGGGGTGTGACATGAACAATGATTTAAGAAGGCGCATGGCTTTGTACCTGTTACGTTACATGCTTGAAGGTTGCCAGTGTGCCATGACAGTGGAGTGACGAAATTATGCGAAATTGTAATTTCAGCCCGCCTTCAGCTGACGTTCAGGATGGCTGGTGGGTGGCCCACATGCGCCGTTATACTGGCGGCCTGTTTGCACCCAGTCCTGGAGAAATGAGTATGTTGCAACGCCTGTTGTTCGGTTTGATCACTGTGACCAGTTTGACCCTGGTTGGCTGCGCCAACAGCCCGCAACAACTCAGCCCGCAACCTAAAGTCACGGCGCAACTGGCGCCTGTCGGCCATGGCCAGCCGGTGTCGGTGCGCGTGGTAGATGGTCGTCCTTCGCCCACCCTGGGTTCCCGTGGTGGCCTGTACCCTGAGACTGCGCTGATTTCGGTCCAGGGTCAGGACGTGCTGCCCAAGCTGCAAGCCCAGGCTGAAGCCGCCGTGCGCCTGCTGGGCTTTACCCCGGCCAACTCGCCGGGCGCGCCGCAGTTGACCATCACCCTGGCTGAGCTCAAGTACCAGTCGCCCAAAGAAGGCCTGTATGTGACGGAAGCCTCCATCGGCGCGACCTTCAAGTCCGACGTCAGCGCCGGTACACGCCGCTACAGTGGCCGCTACGGCGCGTCCCTGAACCAGCGCTTCGGTATGTCGCCGAACCAGGAAACCAACACCAAGCTGGTCAGCGACGTGTTGAGCGACGCCCTGACGCGCTTGTTCAAAGACCCGAGCATCGGTTCGCTTCTCAACGCGCAGTAAGCGTCAGGCGGGCGCGCAACGCCCCGATCACCGGGCTCAGCAATGAGCCCGGTTTTTTATGCCTGTAGCCTTCATGCAGCCGTTTCGACATAAAAGTCCAGCACACTCACGCCTGTGAGCAGGTCCAGCTCCGGCAGGTCGGCATGCTGGTGCCCGCCGAGGGCGCAATACACCAGCCAGTGGCGGTCCTGGACGTTGAATGCGAGGCCGCCGACCAGCGCTTCCTGCTCATCGTTCTGGGCCATCAGGTACAGCCGATCCTGGTTTTGTGCGTGCAGCATGACAAGCTCCCAAGCGTTCGAAGGGCAACAGAGTGGCTTGTTAAGGTGACGTTCAGGTGACGCTGTAAATTACTGGATACATTAGCCGTACATGGGGGACGGAACGTTTCAGCGGCAGGAGGCCAATATCATTCAGGTTTGTATCTGAATTGGTACCAGGACACTCGTCTACCGAGGTTTGCGATGGCGCTGCCCGCACTGTTGATCAATGCTGTGGCTTTATTGGTGGCCTGCTCGGGTGCAGCGCTGCTGTTCATTACCCGCCTGCGCGAGCAGCGAGCGCTGGCCGACCTGACCGCCCAAAGCGAAGACCGCGCGATCGACCAACCGATGTTGTTTCTGGATGTGCGTACCGAACGGTCGCATCGCCTGGCTTACCGCGTCGGGTTTGGCTGCCTCGCCCTGGCGCTGGCCGTGTCCTGGCTCAGCACCCACCTCTAAAACCACTGCAAAACCAAAATGTGGGAGCGGGCTTGCTCGCGAATGCAGGGTGTCAGTCGATACATCTTTGACTGAACCACCGCTTTGGCGAGCAAGCCCGCTCCCACATTTTTTGCTTCGGTGATTAGAGAGCAATCCCGGCCTTGACCCGGTATTGATTCCTTACCGGGGTCGCATACTGCGTCACCAAGTACGGCCGGTGTTCCGCCGGGCACTCATTCAAACGCCGCTCCCACTCCGCCTTGGCCTTGGCCAACTCATCGGCCGGGAACACGTCGGCTGCCGCCGGCACCTGCAATTGCGGGTCGGCGTCGCTCCACTGCGCGTACGCCAGGTAATGCACCGGGAACAGGCGATAACCGCCGAGAATTTGCCGGTCCATTTCCACGGCCAGCAGCTTGGTGTCTTCAAAACGCTCGGTAATCGGCGGGGCAAAGTTCACGTGCACGCGGCCCTTGTAGCCGGTAATACCCAGCGCAATGCTCACATCGTCTTCGCCTGGCGCCTTGCTGTAGGTGCCGGTGGTGGCGCGGATGTACAGCTCGCGGGCCTTGGCGCTGTCGCACGGGTCGTATTCATAGCTGATCGACACCGGCGTCAGGTTCAGCGACTGGATCACCTCGGCAAACGGCTCGTCCTTGCGGCTGACATGGAACATCTTGAGGATTGCCGACTCGGTGCGATCATCGCCATCCTTGGCGCGGCCTTCGGCCTGGGCGATCCAGATCGACTGGCAATCGTTGCGGATCGAATGGTTGATATAGGCCGACAGCAGGTTATACGCCGCCATCTTCTCCTTTCGCCCAGTGATCGAGCGGTGCACGATGAAGCTCTTGTTCAGGCGCATCAGGTCGCTGACAAACGGCTTTTGCAGCAGGTTGTCGCCGATGGCGATACGTGGCGTCGGCAGGCCGGCGTGGTATACGGCATAGTTGACGAAGGCCGGGTCCATCACGATATCGCGATGGTTGGCCAGAAACAGATAGGCGGTGCCGGCCTTGAGCTGCTCGACGCCAGTGTAGGTCACGCCGTCCGTCGCGCGATCAATGGTGTGATCGACGTAATACTCGACTTTGTCCTGCAGCGTGGCCACGGTGGTGACGCCGGCAAATTCACGGCGCAGCTTGCGGGCGATCATCGGCTTGAGCAGCCAGCCCAGGGCGCCGGCAAAGCGCGGGAAGCGAAAGTGAGTCAGGATGTCCAGAAAGGCCTTGTCACTGAACAGACGCGCCAGCACGGCCGGGACTTCGCTGTCGTTGTAAGGTCGGATGGTATCGAATTCGCCCATCATGCTCTCTTGTTAGAAACGGCTAGGGTAAGTAAAGGAAATATCAGGGTGCGGCCGCAATATTGGCTCTGCCGTGAATAGCCCTGTAAATAGACCGGCGATTATACGCACAAGTCACCTGGGAGACCGCGATGCTGGAAACCGAGTCGTACGATTGTCCTTATTGTGGTGAACCGGCTGAAGCGGTTCTGGACCTTTCCGGCGGTGATCAAGAATATATAGAGGACTGTCCGGTCTGTTGCCGGCCGATTATTTTCGACCTGCAAGTGCACGGCGATGAATGGATGCTGAACGTGCGCAGCGAAAACGAGTAACAGGTACACCCCATGCAGCGGATCTATGAACCGGAAAACCTGATGGAAGGCGAGCTGCTGCAACAGATGCTTGCCAGCGAAGGCATCGAGGCGCACCTGGTGGGGCGCCATTTGCTCGGTGGTACCGGCGAATTGCCGATCTTCGGCCTGTTGGGCCTGGAAGTGCACAACGACCAGGCTGCCTACGCCCGTGAATTGATTACGGCCTACAACGGCGCCCAACCCATGCCCGGCGATGAACCCGACAGCTTCCCCGACGTGTTGGTCTGTTAGGCTGTCGGTCGGTTTACCCCAAGAGTCGTGTTGCCCCATGTGTGGACGTTATGCCCTGTTTCGCTGGAACCCTTCCTTTGCTGCCTTGCCGGGCTTCCCGGCCGACCAGCAGGCCCAGTGGAACATCTCCCCGAATGATTCGGTGCTGATCCAGCGCCTGAGCGAAGGCCAGCGCGCCCTGGCCCGTGCGCGTTGGGGCCTCACGCCACCGTGGCTCACCGACCTGTCGCGCACGCCAGCCCACGCGCGCGCCGAAACCCTGGCCGAACAACCGATGTTTCGCGAAGCCTTGCGCCAGCGCCGCTGCCTGTTGCCGGCCAACGGTTTCTACGAATGGCGCGGCACCCAGCGTAAACGCCCGTATTGGCTGACGCCGGGCGAAGGCTCGACGCTGTTTTTTGCGGCGATCTGGGAGGCTTATCCGGTGCAGGAGCAGGTGTGGCTGAGTACAGCGGTGGTGACCCAGGCCGCGCAGAGCCAGCGGCGGCCGTTGATTCTGGATGCGGCGGGGCAAGAGGCGTGGCTCAATCCTGAGACGCCGCTGCACGTGTTGCAGGGGTTGTTGGCCAGCGAGCCTGCCGCGTTGCGCGAGCGGGTGTTGGCCAATATGGTCAATGATCCGAAGTTGAATGGGCCGGAGTGCCTGACGCCAGGTTGAGGTTGAATGTGCTGGCCTCTTCGCGAGCAAGCCCGCTCCCACATTTGACGGTGTTCACAAATCAAAATGTGGGAGCGGGCTTGCTCGCGAAGGCGGGCTCAAAACCACCGCAGATCACTAAACCTTGAACTGATTGATCAACCGCCGCTGCTGCTCCGCCAGCTTGGTCAGATCCGCACTCGCTGCACTGGACTCATCCGCACCACCCGCCACCTCATTGGCCACCTGGCCAATATTGATCACATTGCGATTGATGTCCTCGGCCACCGCACTCTGCTCTTCGGCCGCACTGGCGATCTGCGTGTTCATGTCGTTGATCACCGACACCGCCTGGGTAATGGTCTCCAGCGCTTGGGCCGCCTTCGCCGCGTGCTGCACGCTTTCGTCGGTACGGTTCTGGCTGTCTTCCATCACCCGCACCACATCCCGCGTGCCTTGTTGCAGCTGCTGGATCATGGTCTGGATTTCTTCGGTGGCCTTCTGGGTTTTCTGTGCCAGGTTGCGCACCTCATCGGCCACCACCGCAAAACCACGGCCTTGTTCGCCGGCACGGGCCGCCTCAATGGCGGCGTTGAGCGCCAGCAGGTTGGTCTGCTCGGCAATTCCGCGAATCGCCGTGAGGATCGCGTTGATGTTTTCGCTGTCCTTGGCCAGGGTTTGCACCACGCCCACGGCTTTGCCGATTTCTTCAGCCAGCGCGCCGATGGACGTGGACGTCTCGCGCACAATGCGCATGCCCTGGCTCGCGGCCTGGTCGGCGTGGCTGGCAGCTTGCGCGGCCTGGGTGGCGTTGCGTGCCACGTCTTGCGCAGTGGCGGTCATTTCGTGCACAGCGGTGGCCACCTGGTCGATCTCGACCATCTGTTTATGCACGCCCTGGTTGGTGCGAATCGCGATGTCGGCGGTGTGTTCCGATGAGTCGCTGACCTTCTGCACCGAACTCACTACCTGAGTGATCATGCCCTGCAACTTGATCAGGAAGGTATTGAAGCCGTTGGCAATCGCGCCCAGCTCATCGGCGCGATCACTGGTGAGGCGGCGGGTGAGGTCGCCTTCGCCTTGGGCGATATCGTTAAGCATCGCCACCATCTGCTTGAGCGGGCGGGCGATGCCATGGCCCACCAGCCAGATCACCAGCAAACCGATACCGGCGATCAACAGGCCAACCATAGCCATGCCGAAGGTGTCGGTCTTGCGTTGGGCTTGCAGGTCGCTTTGCAGCTTCTGCGAGTCGGCCATCACAGCGCTCAGCGGCAGTTGCAGCATCAACGTCCAGCGCGCTTCGGTCTGGCCGATGTTGAAGGGCAGGAACAGTTCGATATGCCCGTGTTCCTTGTCGATGTCGTAGCGCACTTCGCCGACTTTCAACTGGGCCAGGTTGGCCAGCTCGTTGCTGTCGAGCAGGTCGCTGGCTTTTTCGCCAAGCTTGCCGGCGTCCTTGGTGTAGGCCACCAGGCGACCGTTGCTGGAAATCAGCGCGAGTTCGCCGGCGCCGTTATAGAGGTTCTGGTCGGCGCGGGTGAGCATGTCCTGGATAAAGTTCACCGACAGGTCGGCGCCGACGATGCCCTGGAACGTGCCGTCGACCATGATCGGTTCGATAAACGAGGCGAGCATCACCATCGCATTCCCGACCTTGTAAGGCGCCGGGTCGATGGCGCAGGGTTTCTTGCTCTCTTTGGAGCACAGGTAGTACTCACTGGCGCGCACGCCGGTGGACAGGATTTTCTGGTCGTTGACGTCGGCGAGCTTATCCAGGCCCAGGCTGCCATCGGCGTTGCGGTACCACCACGGCAGGAAACGGCCGTCGGCGGCCATGCCGACAATTGGGGTGTTTACATAGGCGGCGTCGTTATGGTCGATGGCATTGGGTTCCCAGCCGATGTAGGCGCCGAGGATTTTCGGGTTGCGCGCCACGGTTTCATGCAGCAGGTTGATCAATTGCTCACGGCCGACCTGCAGCGCGGGTTCGCCCTTGGCGTCTTTCATCGCGAGCAGGGCGTTGGCGGTGGCCAGGCCTTTGGCGGTCACCAGCGGCGCTTCCAGTTCGCGCTGGACCAGCGTGGCCTGGGTTTGCACAAGGGCGGTGAGGCGCTGCTCGATGATCTGCTCGAACTGTGCCTGGGTGCGCTCCTGCACCAACTCCTGGGTGCGGGCACCGGCAAACACTGCATAGAGCACCAGCACCGCGACCACGCTCAGCACGATGGCACCGGTCAGTGCGGCGACAGAAAACTGAATCGACTTGAATTTCATGGAGGCTCCAGGCGCAGGGGCAGGTGGGCTGCCTTTTATGTATCGGCCATGGGCTCTGGAGGCTTAAGGCTTGGCCGGCAAAATAGTGCGAGATGTCGCAAACGAGCTGTTCGCCGCCGCTGTGGGGGTGTGGGATGTATCTGAAAGTTAGTGGTTAAACGTCGCGTGTATCTGGCGTTGATACAAATGACCGCCTAGGATACGCACCAGGTTTCAGGGAGAGCGTCATGAAAAAGTCATTGGCAGTAAGCGTACTCAGCGCAGCGATGCTGCTGGCAGGTTGCCAGTCGGTTAACACCACCAGCGGCGGTGCCGTTGGCGTGGAGCGCAAGCAGTACATGTTCAGCATGCTGTCGAGCCAGGAAGTCGACCAGATGTATGCCCAGTCCTACCAGCAGACGCTGGGCGAGGCGAGCGGCAAGGGCATGCTCGACAAGACCAGTGCCAACGCCAAGCGCGTGCAGGCCATCGCCAACCGTCTGATCGCCCAGGCGCCGACTTTCCGCCCGGATGCGGCGCAGTGGAAGTGGGAAGTGAACCTGATCAAAAGCGATGAGATGAACGCCAACTGCGGGCCTGGCGGCAAGATCTTTGTGTACAGCGGGTTGATCGACAAGCTCAAGCTCACCGACGACGAGCTGGCCGCCGTGATGGGTCATGAAATCGCCCACGCCTTGCGTGAACACGGGCGTGAGGCCATGTCCAAGGCGTATGGCATCGAGATGGCCAAGCAGGGCGCCGGTGCGTTGTTCGGCCTGGGCCAGGACAGCCTGGCGTTGGCCGATACCGTGGCCAACTACGGTATGACCTTGCCTAACAGTCGCGCCAATGAAAACGAAGCCGACCTGATCGGCCTCGAGCTATCGGCCCGCGCCGGCTACAACCCGAATGCCGCGATCACCTTGTGGAACAAGATGGCCAAGGCGTCGGAAGGCGCGCCGCCGGAGTTCATGAGCACTCACCCGGCTTCCGACAGCCGAATCGCCTCGTTGCAGGCGGCGATTCCGAAGGTGATGCCGCTTTACCAGCAGGCCAAAAAATCCTGATATTCCAGGACTTGTGAAGATCCACATGTGGGAGCGGGCTTGCTCGCGAAGGCGTCAGTTCAGTCAAATATTTACCGACTGACACACCGCTTTCGCGAGCAAGCCCCCTCCCACATTGGTTGGGGTTTACAGCTTTAGATCCAGCCGCTGCTTTGCATGGCCTTGTACACCGCCACCACCGCCAGGACGAAAAACGCCGTAGCCGCCAGTCGACGAATCAAGGTCAGCGGCAGTTTTTCCGCCGCAAAATTACCCGCCAATACCACCGGCACGTTGGCAATCAGCATGCCCAGCGTGGTGCCGATAATCACCAGCCACAACTCCGGGTACTGCGCCGCCAGCATCACCGTGGCGATCTGGGTCTTGTCACCGATTTCGGCGAGGAAGAACGCAATCAGCGTGGTCAGGAACGGCCCGAATTTGCGCGTGGTACTGGCTTCGTCATCGTCGAGTTTGTCCGGCACCAAAGTCCACAGCGCGGTGGCACAGAAGCTCGCTGCGAGGATCCAGTGCAACACCGCATCCGAGAAGAAACTGCCGAACCAGGCCCCTACGGCACCGGCGGCCGCATGGTTGGCCAGAGTCGCGGCGACAATGCCGGCGATGATCGGCCAGGGTTTGCGAAAGCGTGCGGCAAGGATGAGCGCGAGCAGTTGCGTCTTGTCGCCGATTTCGGCCAAGGCAACGATTGCGGTAGGAACGAGTAATGAATCCAGCATCAGGTAGGTTTCCAGGGGCGGGTCGACACGGCTATGACACGTACAGCCTTCCCGCCCCGGGTAAGGTGTGCGTGTCATAGGTCTTGTCAAACCCCGGTCCGTCTGTGCGGACTCCTGGGTCGCATACGCCATGGTCTGCTGACCAAGTATGTTGACGTATGCCGGACGAGCGTGAGGCTCGTGGGAGACTACTCCCCTAGGACGGAGCGGATTCTGCCAAGGCAAAACCCATTCGGCAAGCGTTCTTTTTCAAATCGCCATCAGCCGCGTTTGGCACGATAAATGCGAAAACCATTGCCTTCGGCCTTCACCGCACACACGCCCAGATGCTCTTCGATCAGCGGTTGGTACTTGAGGAAGCTGTTGGCGACTAAGCGAAGTTCGCCACCTTTTGCCAGGTGTTTCGCCGCTTTTCGCAGCAAGTTCTCCGTGGCGAAATAATCCGTGTGCACACCGACATGGAACGGCGGGTTGCTCAAAATCGCGTTCAAACCCATCGGCGCGGCGTCGATGCCATCACCGGTCAACACCTCGGCTTCCAGACCATTGGCTGCCAGGGTCAGGCGACTGCTGGCGGCGGCGAAGGCGTCCACGTCGAGCATCGTCACGCTGTTATGCGGGTAGCGGCGTTTGACCGCCGCCCCAAGCACGCCGGCGCCGCAACCAAAGTCGAGCAGATGCCCGCTCGGCAGCTTATCCAGATGCGCCAGCAGCAGCTCGGTGCCGCGATCCAGGCGGCCATGGCTGAACACGCCGGGCAGGCTCACCACCTTCAGCGGCCCTTCGGCCAGCGGCACCTCGAAGACTTGCGCCAGGCTTTCCAACGCGACCGCCTGCGGAGCGTTGGCCACGGTGACTTGCCACAGTTGGCAGTGCCGCGCGTTGTCGAGCTTGCGCGGCTTGCCGAACGGGATCATCTGCTTGGCGGCGCTTTCGATGCCGCCCTTTTTTTCCCCGACCAGAAACAGCTCGGCGCCGGGCAAGCGTGCGGCCACGGCGTTGAGCAGGTAGTCGGTGAGGTCTTTGGATTTTGGAAGGAAAATCACCGCCGCATCAAACCCGCGTTCGGGCACGTTCACGCCGAACTGGCTGCGCTCGGGAAAGCGCGCATCCAGTGCGGCCTGGTCGCCGGCATGCCAGCTCCAGCCGTGGGCATTGGGCAGGGGGCCGAGCAAGTCGTCGGCAGGCAAACCTACCAGCAGCAGGTTGCCTTGAAAAAGTTCGGCCTGACGAAGCAGTACTTCACTGCGCGGATCCATAGTCTGCTCCTTGAAAAGGGGCGCAGTTTATCAACTGACGACGCGCAGCGGGGCACCGCTGAAAAAGCCTCGGGCGTTTTCAGCCAGTTGGCCGACGATACGCTGGCGCGCTTCGCGACTGCCCCAGGCATTGTGGGGGGTAACGATCAAGCGAGGAATGTCGCCGGCCAGCAGCGGGTTGCCATTCACGGGCGGTTCGACGCTCAGTACGTCGGTGGCCGCGCCGCCCAAATGGCCGCTGCGCAAGGCATCTGCCAGCGCCTGTTCGTTGATCAAACCACCGCGCGCGGTGTTGACGATAAACGCGCCCGGTTTGAGCAGCGCCAGTTCGCGGGCGCCGATGAAGTCGCGCGTGTGTTCATTGAGCGGGCAGTGCAAGGTCAGTGCGTCGACCTGTGCGAGCAGTTCATCCAGCGGCACGCGGTCGGCGCGGGCAGGGCGCCCGGGAATGGCGCCGAGCACCACGCGCATGCCGAAGGCTTCGGCCAGGCGTGCCACCGCGCCGCCCAGTTCACCATGGCCGAGCAGGCCGAGGGTTTTGCCTTCCAGCTCGACAATCGGGTAGTCCAGCAGGCAGAACTGCCTGGCCTGTTGCCATTTGCCTGCCGCCACATCCAGTTGATAGTCCTTCAAGCGCGTCGCCAGGTTGAGCAGCAGCATGATCGTGTGCTGCGCCACCGACGGCGTACCGTAGCCGTGGCAATTGCTCACGGTAATGCCGTGGGCGCGGGCGGCGTCGAGGTCGACATTGTTGGTGCCGGTGGCCGACACCAGGATCAGCTTGAGCTCAGGGCAGGCCGCCAGGGTTTGCGCGTTGAGGAGGATCTTGTTACTGATCACCACCTGGGCGCCTTGCACGCGTTCAAGCACATTCTGCGGCGTGGTGTCGGTGAACAACTGCAAGTCACTGAAGCGGTTGCGCAGTTCGCTGAGGTCGAGGTCGCCCAGGTCCAGGGACGGGTGATCAAGGAAGACGGCGCGGCGATTGTTCATTCTCAACTGTACCTTTTGCGACGAGGTTCGAAGGCGTAATCTGCCGAGCCTATCAGATGAAATAATCAGTTACTTAATGGAGTGAGCATGTACGTCGCCGAGTTTTTGACCGTAGCCTTGATTCACTTGTTGGCGGTGGCCAGCCCCGGCCCGGATTTCGCCGTGGTGGTGCGTGAAAGTGTGACCCATGGCCGTCGCGCCGGCACCTGGACCGCGCTGGGCGTGGGCTCGGCGATTTTCCTGCACGTGGGGTACTCGCTGCTGGGCATCGGCTTGATCGTGTCGCAGTCCATTGTGCTGTTCAACGCGCTGAAGTGGGCCGCCGCTGCGTACCTGCTGTACATCGGTTTCAAGGCCCTGCGCGCGCAGCCGGCCAAGCCGCCCGCGGAGGGCGAGTTGCACCCTGAAGTCGGCGAGCGCACCCCACGCGGGGCGTTTACCGCAGGGTTTGTGACCAATGGCTTGAACCCCAAGGCCACACTGTTTTTCCTGTCGTTGTTCACGGTGGTGATCAACCCGCACACGCCGCTGGCGATCCAGGCCGGTTACGGTGTGTACCTGGCGGTGGCGACGGCGTTGTGGTTTTGTCTGGTGGCCATGTTGTTCAGCCAGCAGCGCGTACGTGCCGGCTTTGCGCGGATGGGGCATTGGTTTGATCGGACCATGGGCGCGGTGCTGATTGCCATTGGCGTGAAGTTGGCGTTTACCAGCATGAAATAACGCTGTACCTGAGTGGGCACGGACAAAATGTGGGAGCGGGCTTGCTCGCGAAGGCGGTGTATCAGTGGCTGAAAAGTTGGCTGACCCAGCGCTTTCGCGAGCAAGCCCGCTCCCACATTTCGATCTATGTAAATCCTGGATGCTGGCGCAAAGCTAGCATTCATTGGCCGCTGCAAATCATTCCTTTGGCTGATTTGGCTGAAACATTAGCGCTCTACAGTGCAGGTCTTAGCCAAGACCGTGCAGTCAGATAAGGGATTCGTATGTTGCAGACCCGTGTTATCCCGCCCGCCGAAGGCGCTTACCAATACCCGCTGTTGATCAAACGCCTGCTGATGTCCGGGGCGCGTTACGAGAAAACCCGGGAAATCATCTATCGCGACAAGCTGCGCTATACCTACCCAACCCTGATCGAGCGGGTCGCACGGCTGGCCAATGTGCTGACTGAAGCCGGGGTCAAGGCCGGTGACACGGTTGCCGTGATGGACTGGGACAGCCACCGTTACCTGGAGTGCATGTTCGCCATCCCGATGATCGGCGCGGTGATCCACACCATCAACGTGCGTCTGTCGCCGGAACAGATTCTCTACACCATGAACCACGCCGAAGACCGCTTTGTGCTGGTCAACAGCGAGTTCGTGGGGCTCTACCAGGCGATTGCCGGGCAACTGACCACGGTCGACAAAACCCTGCTGCTCACCGACGGTGAGGCCAGGACCGCCGAGCTGCCGAACCTGGTTGGTGAGTACGAAACCCTGCTGGCGGCCGCCGGCCCCAAGTACGACTTCCAGGACTTCGACGAAAATTCCGTCGCCACCACCTTCTACACCACCGGCACCACCGGCAACCCCAAAGGCGTGTATTTCACCCACCGCCAGTTGGTGCTGCACACCATCGGTGTGGCGACCATCATGGGCAGCGTCGACAGCGTGCGCCTGCTGGGCACCAACGACGTGTACATGCCGATCACGCCGATGTTCCACGTGCACGCCTGGGGCCTGCCGTATGTGGCAACCATGCTTGGCTTGAAACAGGTCTACCCCGGCCGCTACGACCCGGAATACCTGGTGGAGCTGTGGCGCAAGGAGAAGGTCACCTTCTCCCACTGCGTGCCGACCATCCTGCAAATGGTGCTCAATGCCAAGGCCGCCCAGAATGTGGATTTTGGCGGCTGGAAAATCGTCATCGGCGGCAGCGCGCTCAACCGCACGTTGTATGAAGCGTCCAAGGCGCGGGGCATTCAACTGACGGCCGCGTATGGCATGTCCGAGACCGGGCCGCTGGTGTCCTGCGCTCACCTCAACGAAGAGTTGATGGCGGGCACCGAGGACGAGCGCACCACCTACCGCATCAAGGCCGGCGTGCCCGGGCCGTTGGTGGAAGCGGCAATTATCGACGGCAACGGCAACTTCTTGCCCGCCGACGGCGAGTCCCAGGGCGAGCTGGTGCTGCGTGCACCGTGGCTCAGCGAAGGGTATTTCAACGAGCCGCAAAAGGGCGCCGAGCTGTGGGAAGGCGGCTGGATGCACACCGGCGACGTGGCCACGCTGGACGCGTTTGGGGTGATCGATATTCGCGATCGCATCAAGGACGTGATCAAGACCGGCGGCGAGTGGATCTCGTCATTGGCCCTCGAAGATTTGGTCAGCCGTCACCCGGCGGTACGCGAAGTAGCGGTGGTGGGCATCGCCGACCCACAGTGGGGCGAGCGCCCGTTTGCGTTGCTGGTGGTGCGTGATGGCCATGTGATAGGTGCCCGCGAGCTCAAAGAGCATCTCAAGCCGTTTGTCGAACTGGGTCACTTGAGCAAGTGGGCGATTCCAAGCCAGATCGCCGTTGTTACCGAAATTCCCAAGACCAGTGTCGGCAAACTCGACAAAAAACGTATCCGCGTTGACATCATCGAATGGCAGGCCAACAACAGCACGTTCCTGTCCACGCTCTGACCCCCTTCGCCGCGCCCGTTCGGGCGCGGCAATGCTCTAACTCGTGGCTTCACTTGTGATTTTGGGATTTTCAGCCATCCTTGCCTCGCCGGCCTTCGTCGGCGTGGCGAAAGGACTGTGGCAGACGGGTTGGTGATGCAAATCACACTTTAGAGGGATCAAGCGGTACCCCCTGCTGGCTATAGTCCCACTCAGAGTTTTTCACGGATGTTGCGCTGCGGGCCATGGGGGCCCGGTTGCCGTTCGGCATTGGAGTCGTTGTATTCCGGCCGTTACATGCATCCAGACGAAAGAACTCACTGCCATAACAATAATGCACATGGAGTAGCGTCGATGACCTCAGTAAACCAGTTCTGGCGCCGGGCAAGACTGCCCCTGGCCGTCAGTCTCGCTTCTACGCTCGCCGGGCCTGCATTCGGCGTCAGTTTCAACATCGGTGAAATCGAAGGCAGCTTCGACTCATCCCTGTCGGTGGGGGCGAGCTGGTCGACTGCCGGTCGCAATAAAGACCTGATCGGTGCCAACAACGGTGGCAGGGGGTTATCGCAGACCTCCGATGACGGCCACTTGAACTTTGACAAGGGTGATTCCTTCTCGAAGATCTTCAAGGGTATCCATGACCTCGAGTTGAAATACGGCGACACCGGCATCTTTGTGCGTGGCAAGTACTGGTATGACTTCGCGCTGCAAAACGAAGACCTGGACTTCAAGAACGTCAGCAACAACAACCGCAAAGAGGGCGCCAAGTCTTCCGGCGGGCAGATCCTCGATGCCTTCATCTACCACAACTACACCATCGCCGATCAGCCGGGTAACGTGCGGTTTGGTAAACAGGTGGTGAGCTGGGGTGAAAGCACCTTCATTGGTGGCGGTATCAACTCCATCAACCCGATCGACGTGTCTGCGTTCCGTCGTCCGGGCGCCGAAATCAAGGAAGGCTTGATTCCGGTCAACATGTTCTACGTGTCGCAAACCCTGACCGATAACCTCTCGGCCGAAGCGTTCTACCAGCTCGAATGGGACCAGACCGTCACCGATAACTGCGGCACATTCTTCTCCCAGCCGGACGTCATCTCGGATGGTTGCAGCAATAACCTGCGGGTGCTGAACAAGCGCTCCACCATCCCTGGCGCGGCCTTGCCGACCCTTAACGCCCTGGGCGTGGATGTGAACAACGAAGGGGTGCTGGTACGTCGCGGCGGTGACCGTGATGCACGCGACAGCGGCCAGTTCGGCGTGGCCATGCACTACAACTTCGAGCCGCTGGACACGGAGTTCGGTGCGTACTTCATGAACTACCACAGCCGTGCGCCGATCTTCAGCGCCACCGGTGCGCCAAACTCGGCCTTCACCCGTCCGCTGGGGCCGCTGGCGGCCTTGCGGCCATTGATCGTGGCAGGCAGCTCCCAGTACTTCGTCGAGTACCCGGAAGATATCCGCCTCTACGGTTTGAGCTTCTCCACCACGTTGCCTACCGGCACCGCCTGGAGTGGTGAACTGAGCTACCGGCCAAACGCGCCGGTACAACTGAGCACCACCGATATCCTGTACGCGGGCGTCACGCCGATTCCGGGCTTTGGCAATGCGTCGGTGCTCAAGGGCACACCGGGCCAGGACCTGCACGGCTACAACCGCAAGGAAGTGACCCAGTTCCAGACCACCTTCACGCACTTCTTCGACCAGGTCATGGGCGCCACCCGCCTGACCACCGTGGGTGAAATCGGTGTGACCCACGTCGGCGGCCTGGAGAGCAAAAACCAGGCACGTTACGGCCGTGATCCGGTCTTTGGCCCTGGCACGCTGCCCGGCGGCTTCTGCAATGCGCTTAACAATTCGACAGCCAACGGCGCAGGCCTGCCAAATGCGTCCGGCCTGAACACCAACTGCAACAATGATGGCTACACCACCGCCACGTCCTGGGGTTATCGCGCCCGGGCCATCTGGGAATACCCGGATGTGTTTGCCGGCGTGAACCTCAAGCCCAACGTAGCCTGGTCCCATGACGTCAAAGGTTACTCGCCTGGCCCTGGCGGCAACTTTGAAGAAGGTCGCAAGGCCGTCAGCCTGGGTGTGGATGCCGAGTACCAGAACACCTACACCGTCGGCCTCAACTACACCAACTTCTTTGGTGGCAAGTTCACCACCGTGGATGACCGTGACTTCATCGCGCTGAGCGCCGGCGTGAACTTCTAGGCACAACCTCTTTAAGCAGTCTGTTTTCAGGAAGAACCAGAACATGAAAATAACTAGAAGTCTGTTGCACGTGGGTGTGCTTGGGCTGTCGATCCTGGCGAGCAACGTCATGGCGGCAGTCTCGGCGGATGAAGCCGCCAAGTTGGGCACGACCCTGACGCCGATGGGCGCCGAAATGGCTGGTAACGCAGCCGGCACCATCCCTAAATGGTCGCCGCTGCCGACCAATGCCGGCGCCGTGGATGCCCGTGGCTTCCTGGCCAACCCGTATGCCAGCGAACAGCCGCAGTTCACCATCACCGCGCAGAACGTCGAGCAGTACAAGGACAAGCTGGCGCCGGGGCAGTACGCGATGTTCAAGCGCTACCCGGACACCTTCAAGATGCCCGTGTACCCGACCCATCGTGGCGCTACCGTGCCGGCCGATGTGTTTGCCTCGATCAAGAAGAACGCCACCAACACCAACCTGGTGTCCGGCGGTAACGGCCTGGAAAACTTCGAAACCGCGGTTCCGTTCCCGATTCCGAAAAGCGGCGTGGAAGTCATCTGGAACCACATCACCCGCTATCGCGGCGGCAGCGTGACCCGCCTGGTGACCCAGGCCACGCCGCAAACCAACGGCTCGTTCAGCCTGGTGTACTTCCGCGATCAGTTCGTGTTCCGCGACAAGATGAAGGACTACGACCCGAAAAACCCGGGCAACGTGCTGTTCTACTTCAAGCAGCAAGTCACCGCACCGGCGCGTCTGGCCGGTGGTGTACTGCTGGTGCATGAAACCCTGGACCAGGTTAAGGAGCCGCGTTCGGCATGGGTCTACAACGCCGGCCAGCGCCGTGTGCGCCGGGCGCCGCAAGTGTCCTATGACGGGCCGGGTACTGCTGCCGATGGCCTGCGTACCTCCGACAACCTCGACATGTACAACGGCGCACCGGACCGCTACGACTGGAAGCTTGAAGGCAAGAAAGAAATCTACATCGCCTCCAACAGCTACAAGATCGACGATCCGAAGCTCAAGTACGCCGACATCATCAAGGCCGGCCACATCAACCAGGACCTGGCGCGCTATGAGCTGCGCCGCGTCTGGCACGTGGTCGCGACCCTGAAGGAAGGCCAGCGCCACATCTATGCCAAGCGTGACTTCTTCATCGACGAAGACACCTGGCAAGCAGCGGTCATCGACCACTACGACGGTCGCGGCCAACTGTGGCGCGTCGCCGAAGCTCATGCCGAGAACTACTACGACAAGCAAGTGCCGTGGTACGCCATCGAAACCCTCTACGACCTGCAGTCCGGCCGCTACCTGGCCCTGGGCATGAAGAACGAAGAGAAGCAGGCCTATGACTTCGGTTTCACCGCCTCCACCGCAGACTTCTCCCCGGCGGCCTTGCGCCAGGATGGGGTTCGCTAAGCTGTTTTAACTGAGGCCGCATCCTCAGCGTGAAGCCCCGACCGGTTCGGGGCTTTTTTATGTGGGGATATTTTTTGTCGCAGTTCTTTTTCAGGCAAATGTCGCAAAAATCTACAAACCCGCCGCTTTTACCGCTAGTCTGCGGACATCTGCAGTGCCGACAACAGCCTTCTACAAGAGCCCGGCGATGACTGATCTGTCCCGAATCCAAGGGCCTGCGAGCGCGGTGATTCCGACCCTGGAATCGCGTTTCTACAGGCCGCCTTTGCCTGACGGCTATGTGCTGCGCCCGCGCCTGTGCGAACGCCTGAGTGCCGGCCTTGCAGGGCGACTGTTGCTGGTGAGCGCCCCGGCCGGGTTCGGCAAGAGTTCGCTGGCGGTGGAGTTTTGCCAGAGTCTGCCGACGCATTGGCAAAGCCTGTGGCTGGGCCTGAGCCCGCGGGATAACGACCCCGGCCGCTTCCTTGAGCGCTTGCTCGACGGCTTGCAGCAATACTTCCCGCAACTGGGTGGCCAATCCCTGGGCCTGCTGAAAATGCGTCAGCGTCACCAACCCTTTGCCTTTGAAGAATGGCTCGACGGCTTGCTCGACGAGCTGACGCTGCACCTGTCCACCCAAGCGCCATTGCTGCTGGTGCTGGATGACTACCATCTGGCCCAGGGCCCGGTGCTGGATCGCTGCCTGCAATTTTTCCTCAATCATCTACCCGATGGGCTGCTGGTCATGGTCACCAGCCGCCAGCGCCCGGACTGGCACCTGGCGCGGCTGCGGCTCTCGCGCCACCTGCTGGAACTGCATGAACAAGACCTGCGCCTGACCCACGACGAATCGCTGGCGGTACTCGACAGGCACAGCAGCTCGTTGCGCGGCGAAGCCCTGGACAACCTGATTCGTCGCAGCGAGGGCTGGGTGGCGGGCTTGCGCTTCTGGCTGCTGGCCCTTTCCGAAGCCGGCAATGAGGCTGCGTTGCCACAACATTTGCACGGTGGCGAAGGGCTGATCCGCGACTATCTGCTGGAAGAAGTCATCGATTGCCTGCCGGCAGACGTTCAAGCCTTTCTGTATGACACCGCCCCACAGGATCGTTTTTGCAGCGAGCTGTGCGACGCCGTGCGCGAAGCCCACGACAGCGCGCATATCCTCGGTTATTTGCAGGCCCACCAAGTGTTTCTGGTGCCGCTGGATGAGCAGGGCCACTGGTATCGCTACCACCATCTGTTTTCCGACCTGTTGCGTACCCGCCGTGCGAGCAGTGCCACCGTGCCGATTGCCAGCCTGCACCTGCGTGCCTGTCGCTGGTTCAACACCCAGGGCTTGATCGATGAAGCGGTGGAACAGGCGTTGCGCGCCGGCCACCTGGATGTGGCGGCGAACCTGGTGCAGAACCTGTCGGAGGAGCAACTGCTGGCCGAGCAGAATGTCGGCATGCTGCTGCGCTGGAAGATGGACTTGCCCGACAGCCTGCTGATCAGCACGCCGCGTTTGATCGTGCTCTACAGCTGGGCGTTGGGGCTGGCCTGCCAGCTGGATGCGGCCGAAGAACTGTCCGGCTACCTCAGCCGCTTCCTGCCGGCGCCGTCGGCGACTGCGCAAAAGTCGATGCTGGCCCAATGGCTGGCGCTGAGCGGGATTATCGCCCGTGGCCGAGGCGATCGTGAGTCGACCCTGCGTTATTGCAGCGAGGCGTTGGAAAGCTTGCCGCAAAAACGTTATGGCCAGCGCCTGATGTGCCTGTCGACCTTGTCCAACCTGGCCATCGTCGATGCCGATTTGTGGCGTGCCCGTGGCCTGAATCGCGAATCCCTGGAGCTGGCGCAGCGCGTCGGTAACCCGCTGTTCGAGGCGTTGGCCCATTACGATCGCGCGCGGGTGTTGCAGGCGCGCGGCGAAATCCTGCGTTCCCTGGACGAAGTGCGCCAGGGCCTGCAACGCCTGCACGGCTTGGCGCCGCAGCGGCTCTACGCGGTGCGCGCGCGGTTGTCGCTGTACGAGGGTTATCTGCTGCTGGTGCGCTATCAGCCCGAGGCCGGCCTTGTCCGTCTACGCGCGGGTCTGAACGAAGCCCGCGCCTGCCGGGATATCAGCGTGCTGATCGGGCATTGTGTGATTGCCAACTTTGAAGGGCGCCGTGGGCATTTTCCCACGGCGTTTGCCGAGCTTGCCGAAGCTGAGCGCTTGATGCACATCTGGGATGTGCCGCCGATCTACTACCTGGCGATGATCACCTTGATCAAATGCGAGCTGTGGCTGGCTCAAGGCCGCACAGACCTGGCAGAAGCCTGGTTAACCCGGCTGGGGCAAACCTACAACGGTGAACACGCAGCGGCGGCGCCGGAATTTCACCCGCACTTGCCGCAACATATCGGGCTGCAACAGGCCGCGTTGGACGCCACCCGTCATCAGCCGGCCGCCGCGTTGCAACGGCTCGAAGCACTGGCGCAGCAGGCGCATAACAGTGGGCGGCAAATGATTGCCTTGATGGCCCTGACCCAGCAGGTGCAGTTGCTGCTGGAGTGTGGGCAGCAAGACCAGGCCCGACGGGCATTGGCCCGCGCCCTTGAGGCTGGCTCCGGTGGGGCGTTGCAACCCTTTCAGCGGCTGCTGGAAAGTTACCCGGACTGGATGCGTGAGCAGCTTGGCCGGGAGGCTCATGGTGTACTGAACCAGAGCTTGTTGGCGCTGTTGCCGGTGGCTGCGGTGGTTGAGGCCTTGCCCAATCTTGAAACCTTGAGCGCACGTGAACTGGCGGTGCTGCAGTTGATTGCCCAAGGATGTTCGAACCAGGAGATCAGCAATCAGCTGTTTATTTCTCTGCACACCGTGAAAACCCACGCCAGCCATATCAACAGCAAGCTGGGTGTCGAGCGCCGGACTCAAGCGGTGGCGCGGGCCAAGTCGATGGGGCTGCTGGCCTGACAATGGGCCAGCTTTCCTGTGGACGCTGGTGTGTGTGGAAGCTGGCTTATGTGGGGCTGGCTCCCACATTTGACCGAGTACACCCTTAGTGGTCTCGCTACGGCGCAGTCGGGCAGGCTTTGAGCGACGTGTCGGCGGTTTTGCTGACCAGCGCGGCAAAGCGCTTGAGGTTGTTCTGATGCGCCACCACCAGGTCATCAATGCTCGGGCCTGCCGGTGTCTGCAAGGTAGTGCGGCAGGTCAGCGGTGCGACATCTGCGCCACTGGTGGACCGCAGGCGCCAGCGCACGTCGAGCAGTGCATATTGACCCGGCACCGAGTCGAATCGCTGCACTTCAACGCGTAACGACAGGGGCTGCCGGGAATGACTGTTGGCCAGTTGATCCACCAGCGCACTTTTGAGCTCATCGGCCAGGGTTGCGGCCCACCACTGGGTTTCAAGGATCGCCACGCCACTGTCGCCCTGACGAATCACGATTTGTGCGCGGTCCACCTGGGGCGGCACGCTGATGCTTTCAATACGAATATCGCTGGCCTGTGCTTGAGTGCTGTTAGTCCAGTGCACCGGGGTCAGGGTGTGGAAGGCAATCGGCTCACTGCGACAGGCCGCGAGCAGCACCAGCGCGGCGACCAGGGTGAGTTTCAAGGGAAAGGTCATGGCGGCTCCAATGGTCATTTGCGCGGTGGCCCTTGCAGGTCTGTTGGCGCGGCGTTGTCAGGGCGACCGCGGATCAGCGATTCCGGATGCCGGCCCAGGTAGTCCGACAGTTCGCGCAAGGAGCGCGACATGCGCGCCAGTTCATCCAGGGTCTGGGTCAGTTGTTCACGCTGCGGCGAGTCTTCGGCCAGGGTTGAGTTGGCCGACTGCAAGGTCTTGCTCACGTCACCCAGGGTGCTCTGCACGCCAGGCAGGGTCTTGGCGTTGAACTGGGCAAGGCTTTTGCGCAACTCCACCAGGCTGCCGTCGAGGTTGCCGGCGATGCGTTCGATCGGCAGTTGGTTGACCTTGTTGACGATGCCTTCGAGCTTCTCCTGCAACTGTTCCAGATTGCCGGGGATGGTCGGAATGTTGACCGGGCGCAGGTTCGGGTCAAACGCGACTTTGTCGGCTTTCGGGAAAAAATCCAGAGCGATGTACAGCTGGCCGGTCAGCAGGCTGCCGCTGCGGGCCTGGGCGCGCAGGCCGTTTTCGATAAAGGTGCCAATCAGGCGCACGCCGCCCGCTTCATCGTTGGGGTCATGGTTGGTGGCCTTGAGCAGCTTGGTGTTGGCTTCGCCGAGCAACTGCGGGTAAATCACGATGCCGACGTTGATCGGGAAGCTGCGTTTTTTGGCATCGAAGTCCAGGTTGATCGACACCACCTTGCCGAATTCGACCCCAAGAAATTCCACCGGCGCGCCCACTTTGAGCCCACGCAGTGCCTGATCAAAACGCAGTGCCATGTATTGTCCTTGACCGCTGGGCGGGGCGAGGGCGCTTTGCTGGTCATCGAACAGTTCATAGGTGTGATCTTCGTTGGCCGGTTTGTCGTTGGGGCTGTAGGGCGGCGCCTGGAACGCGATGCCGCCGGCCAACATCGATGACAAGGACTCGGTTTTCAGTGCGAAACCATTGGCACCCACGCTCAGGTCAATGCCGCTGGCATTCCAGAAACGCGTGTTTTCGGTGACGTACACATCATTGGGCGCATGCACGAAAACCTCGATCTTCACGCCCTTGCCATCGTCATCCAGCTCGTAGGCCACTACCTGGCCCACCGGGATCTTGCGGTAGTACACCGGCGAGCCGATATCCAGCGAGCCCAGGCCCTGGGTATGCAACGTGAAGCGCGTGCCCGGCTCGCCGTAGGTGATGGGCGGCGGGTTTTCCAGGCCTTTGAACTGTTTGGCGCGCGTATCGGACTGGCCGATATCGGCGCCGATATAGTCACCGGACAGCAAGGTATCGATGCCGGACACGCCACCGGCACCGATGCGCGGGCGTACCACCCAGAACTTGGAGTCTTCACGGGTGAAGCTTTCCGCCTGTTTGGCCAGCTTGATGGTGGCGTTGACACTTTTCTGGTCATCGCTCAAGGCCACATCCGAGACTTGGCCGATCACCACGTTGCGGTATTTGACCTCGGTTTTATTGGCGACCAGGCCGTTGCCGGTCTTGAAGTTGAGGACGATGACCGGGCCCTGTTGCAGCACGTTGTGCACCACCAGCGAGATGCCCACCAGCACCGCCACGATCGGCACGATCCACACCAGCGAAACGCTGAAGCGCCGTGTTTTGATCGCCGGTGAACCGGCAGGCGTGTCAGTGTTGTGTGAACTCATCCGAGATCTCCTCGTTGTGTGGGTTTTCCCAGATCAGGCGCGGGTCGAAACTCATGGCCGCGAGCATGGTGAACACCACCACCAGACCAAAAAACAAAATGCCCAGACGTGGCTCGATGGTGCCCAGCGCCTGGAACTTCACCAGCGCGGCCACCAGCGCGACCACAATGACATCGAGCATGGACCAGTAGCCGATCAGCTCGACAAACCGAAACAGCTTCGAGCGCTCTTTGCGCGCCCACTGGCTGTTGCGTTGCACGGTGACCAGCAGCAGGGTCAGCGAGAGAAACTTGATGCCCGGCACCGCAATGCTGGCAATGAAAATGATCAGGGCAATGTCCCAGGCGCCATGCTGCCAGAACTCCAGCACACCGCTCATGATGGTGCTGTCGGCGCCTGAACCGAGCATCGTAGTGTTCATCACCGGCAATAAATTCGCCGGGATATAAAACGCCAGTGCCGTGAGCATGTAGGCCCAGGTGCGGGTCAGCGAGTGGCGTTTGCGCCGATGCAGCGGCGCACCGCAGCGCTCGCACTCGCTGGGTTCGTCGCGCATGTCGCACGGCTGGCCGCAGGTATGGCACAGGCACAGGTTGAGTTCGCGGGCGGTCGGTGGCGAGTTCATACGGCGTCCCACAAGTCGCGTACGTCACGCCCGGCGATGCGGATCAGCAACAAGGCGAGGGCGGCGAGGGCGAACAGGCCGGTGCCGGGGATCACGTCGAGCATGCCCGCCAGCTTGAACACCGCAACCATGGCACCCAGCAGGCAGACTTCGAGCATGCTCCACGGCCTCAGCGCTTCCAGCCAGCGCATGCACACTTTGAACGCTGGCGAGCGCTTGCCGGCCAGGGCGAAACTCAGCACCCACATCAGCAACAGCAACTGAAACACCGGCGCGATGATGATCGAGATCGCCGCCACCAGCGCAATAAAAGTGATCGGCCCCAGGCTCAGCGCGACCACCGAGTCCCACAGGGTCGCGCTGTTTTTGAGGCCTTGCAGGCTGATGCTCATCACCGGATAGAAATTGGCAAAGGTCCACAGCACCGCTGCGGTGACGGTCAGTGCCAGGCGTTGTTGCACCGACAGCCCGTTGTAGCGCTGCAGCACGCCTGCGCAACGGATGCACAGGGCTTTTTGATGTTTGGCGAGCGTGACCTTTTCGTACACGCAATCGCAGTGTTCGCAGATGATCCGAGAATTGGCCATACGTCTTGCTCCAAATGCGACGCTGCGGTGCGGGTTCCATGGCGCTTGAGTAGCTTAGCAGTTGAGGCTCTTCGAATCCGGAGCAAGCTCCACCATACTGCGCCTGGAATGTGTCATAGAGCTTGCAGGAACGCCCATGAATATCGAAAAACCCGTGCTGATCCGCGAAACCTTCCCCGTCGGTCCGTTGCAGTGCAACTGCACGATCATCGGCGACCCGATCAGCAAAAAAGCCATTGTGGTCGACCCGGGCGGCAATCACGAACTGATCCTGGCGCGCCTCGATGCGCTGGGCCTCAAGGTGGTGAGCATTATCCACACTCACGCTCACCTTGATCACTTCCTGGCGTCCGGCCAGTTGAAAGAGAAGACCGGCGCCACGCTGCATTTGCACAAAGAAGACCAATTTCTTTGGGATAACCTGGAAATGCAATGCCAGATGTTTCGTGTGCCCTACACGCCGGTGCCGTCGCCGGACCGCTGGCTGGAGGACGACGAGGAGCTGGCCTGTGGTTGCGGGGTGGCGCTGCATACGCCGGGGCACACGCCGGGGTCGATGAGCTTCTGGTTTGCCGATGCCAAGCTGCTGATCGCCGGCGACACCTTGTTCAAGCGCGGCGTGGGGCGTACCGACCTGTGGGGCGGGGACCAGGCGACGATAGTGCGCTCGATCAAGCAGCGGTTGTACACCCTGGATGAGGGCGCGACCGTGGTGACAGGGCATGGGCCGGACACCCGCTTGGGCGATGAGATGCGCGAGAACCCGTTTGTGCGGGCTTGAGGGTACGCCTGGCAATTCGTTTACCGGCGCTGTTCTCTCTCAAGCACCGCAGTAGCAAAAAAACGCAGGTCGCGTTCAGCCTGCGTCTGCTACGGTTTCCCTGGCGGTGATAGCGGCCAGTAGTTTGTTCTGGCGCGGGGCGCGGCCACGGAATTTTTACCGCTTGTCGCGTTCCAAACTCCGCACAGGTCGATTGCCAATGTCCTTTGCACCACAGAATGCAAAAGTAGGAGCTCCCTTCATGTTTACTCCGCGTCGTCTTCTTGTTGTTGCCACCGCCGTAGCCTTGTTGTCCGGCTGCGCTTCACCTAATCCTTATGACGGCAGCCAGGGACAGGCCAGCAATGGTTCCGAAGGGGGCATCAGCAAAACCGCCAAATACGGCGGCCTGGGTGCTCTGGCCGGTGCCCTGGCGGGTGCTGCCATCGACCATAACAACCGTGGCAAGGGCGCACTGATCGGTGGTGCTATTGCAGGCCTGGGCGCCGCCGGTTATGGCTACTACGCCGACCAGCAGGAAAAGAAACTGCGTGAAAGCATGGCCAACACCGGTGTTGAGGTGCAGCGCCAGGGTGACCAGATCAAGTTGATCATGCCGGGTAATATCACTTTCGCGACTAACTCCGATGCCATCGCCAGTAGCTTCTACACGCCGCTCAATAACCTGGCTGGCTCTCTGAAGCAGTTCAATCAGAACACTATCCAGATCGTCGGTTACACCGACAGCACGGGCAGCCGCCAGTTGAACATGGACCTGTCCCAGCGTCGTGCCCAGAGCGTGGCCAACTACCTGACTTCCCAAGGCGTCAGCCCGACCAACCTGAGCGCCCGTGGTGCCGGCCCGGATAACCCGATTGCCAGCAATGCTGACGTCAATGGCCGTGCCCAGAACCGTCGCGTAGAAGTTAACCTCGGCCCGATCCCCGGCCAGCAATACGGCCAGCCTGGTCAACAGCAGCAACAACAGGCGCCGCAGCAGAACAACCAGTTCCAGGGCAACCCGTACCAGCAATACCAGTGAACCCTGGTGTCCAGTCCTGACATAGGTTTACACCTATTTCAGCCTCAAAACGCCCGATGCACCGCATCGGGCGTTTTGTATTTCAGCGATAGATGTGGCCGCTCACTGTTATAGATATGCACGGATTGATCCACCATTCGCGCGGCTTCAGCCGCATCTTTGGGCCGATGCAAGAGAAACTCGGTTTTCAAAATCCCGTTCACTCGTTCGGCCAAAGCATTTTGGTAGCAGTCGTAACCATCGGTCATAGAACACCGGATACCGTGCTTTACATGCAGCCGCTGATAAAGCTCGGAGCAGTATTGGATGCCTCGATCTGAGTGATGAACAAGGTTTTGCTCTGTTTTTCTGCACTTGAGGGCTTTACTGAATGCCTGAATCACAGACTCCGTGTGCAAGCTTTCGTGAACATGATGCCCCACGATCTTCCGAGAGTAGGCGTCAGTCACCAAGCTCAGATAGGCCACGCCCGTTTGAGTGGGCAAGTAGGTGATATCGGCTACCCAAACTTGTTCTGGCGCCGTAGCAACTACCTGTGATGGCCCTTCTTTGAGCAGGTTGGGGTGCCTGTGAAAGCGATGATGACTGTTTGTCGTTTTGTGATAGGCCCGCTTTCGAGGAACCAACTCTCTGCGATCCCGCAAAATGTCGAAAAGGCAGTCTCGACCAACCTTTACCGGGGCTTCGGGCTCGCTATGCATGAGGTTATGAAGCTTTCGGGTTCCAAGCCTAGGTTGTCTGAGGCGCTTTTCGTGCACGAACCCCATAACCTTCTGAGCCTGGAGGGCTCGAGCATTACATGCTCGAATGCGTTTGTAATATGCCTGGCGGGATATCCCGATGAACTGGCAAGCCCGGCTGATACTCAGGTCTTGGACTTTCCTTTGGGAGAGGGCTTGCCGGATCGCTTTTTTACGACAGAGACACCAAAGTCATTCTTGAGTACATCAACAACGGCTTCGAAAAACTGAGCTTTCTGATTGGCTTGAGCGAGTTGCTCTTCAAGCTCTTTGATTCGCTGTTCGGGCGTCAGCGGCTTGTCGGGCTCATCCATGGAACGGGATCTCTTGGTACGAATGGACGCGCTTTGACTCCAGTTCTGTCGACCATGCCTGCGTAGCCAGTTCAACACCGTAGATTTGCCCTGGATGCCGTAGCGCTCTTGAGCCTCTTTATAACTCAACTCGCCTTTTTCGACCTGATCGACGACTGACAATTTAAAGGTCAGCGAGTAGTCACGCTGACTGCGCCTTTTTCCTGAATTCATTACGCCTTCCTGAGATTGGGTCAGAAGGTGTAAACCTTATTCAGGACGGGACA
>NZ_CVTT01000016.1:0-353 GCF_900006605.1 Pseudomonas sp. 58 R 3
AGACTTCCTGGCTGCCATCGGCGTTATGCACCGTGACACGGCCGTCATCGGCCCAGGCATAGCGCGTATCCATCTGCGAAAAGCTGGCCCAATGCCGAACACACCGAGAAGCCTTGCCCGCTCGTTCCCATTCCCAAAAGAAACTCGCGCCACCGGCCAACCCACGTTCAAGAATGACGTGCTGCTCGTCGTACCGATAAACCTCGCGCTCACCTACCGCATTGGTCGCAGAAACCAGTCGCCCAAGGTCGTCATAGGTGTAGGAAACAACCTTCTGCTCGGTCACCCATTCAAACGGTTCATGCCCCTTGGCCCGATGAACCTGATAGTCCACCGCCACAATGCGGCCCAAT